>CAYYQJ010000083.1:3569-8843 GCA_964473775.1 uncultured Bacteroidales bacterium
TATGATTGGTTTCAATTAAGTCTTTAAATCCCATAGCGGCATAAGGACAATAGGTACAGAAAACAGAAGTTCCTTTTTCCATCAACACCAGATTACGGGTAACTCCTCCTGCTATTGTAACTGTATCTGTATTGGAAGCATGAGAATAGCCCTGTCCTGCATATCTTGCTCTTACACCATAGATATAAGTATCCGGCCAGGGGCCAACATCAGTATAAGTTAATCCTGTGGTTGAACTAACAACTGTTCCATTTCGGCTTAATTTGTACAATTCAGGAGCAGTGGTTGGAGCTGTCCATACCACATCAATATCAGCACCATTTAATGTGGCTGAAAGATTTGATGGCGATTCAGGAGCAGCAATGCTGTCAACCTTTACGTCGTCTAAATAATATCCTGAAGTTCCAGTTGCATTGTTGTCCCATCCATAAAAATTGATGCCATCAAGTTTAAGAGAATTGTCGGTCCCCTGTGCCCCTTTACTCCATTTATAACTGGTCATTTCGGCACCATCAACATAAAAGGTGCAGAAATCATCATCCAGGTCAACAATAACCTGCATTTTCTTCCAGGTATTGGATGCAAATAAACCTTTAGCTGTAGAGACTCCATCAGCATCAATCAGAATAGAATCATGAATCATATAAACCTGAAGAGCCCATTTGCTATTGGTGTTGTTGAAATCACTCAGAAAATTGAAATAACCCAATTTGCCTGTTTCAACATACATATACCATTCTATCAGGTAGCGCCCTGTAGTTTTGTCGTTTAGTTGAAAAACACAATCGTTGGCATTCAACACATTTACTGATTTTGTGCCACTATGAGCCTGTGTTGATGACACAAAAGGATCTTCTGCACCACCGGGAGCCAATGACCAGGTGGTCCATGGGGCACCTGCCTGTGTGGCAAGTCTGGTGCCAGCAACATAGCTCTCGAAATCTGTTGTGTACAAATTTAGCTGGGCTTTCACTGTGAAAAAGCCTGTCAGCATTACAAATAAAAAGAATAAAGTTTTTTTCATAAGATTTGGTTTTTGGTTAAAATTTGGTTTTGTGGGAACAAATATAATATTTAATTGTGATTAAAAAGGTTTTTCAGCAATAAAATTGTTTTAAATCTGAGGTTTGGTAAAACAGTTTTTAGTAAAATGCATCGTGGAATAATTATCGTAATGTGTTGTTTGATAGGATATTTTTATGAAATCATGAAAAGAAATCATTGATAAAATTAAACAAAAGATGTTCAAGTTTGAACTTCGGAAGTTCAACGGAGTACTTCAATTGTTAAGAGGAGTACAAAATTTGTCCGGATTTGCACTTCAATTGTTAAACGGAGTACTTCAATTGTTAAGAGCCATCTTCCGAAGTCCGTGCGTGGACATCGGAAGTTCAAACGAGTACTTCAGAAGTTCAAATGAGTACTTCGGAAGTCCGCGGCGTACTTCATTTGTCTTCCCGTGAACCTCTGAAGTCTTCCTTTTTTAAAATGAGATACGGAAAATTGCATTTGTTAACAAGGAAGCTCAATGGTTAGACCAATTTGGTTTTACCTGATCAGCGAGATATTCCCTTTTTTATCAATATTCTGCTTATCATTCATAGTGGCTTTCAGGTGATAGGCATACACATCCGTTGGCAAATCTTTTCCTCTGAAAGTTCCGTCCCACGATTGAGTGTTATCGTTAGTTTCAAAAACTTTTTCACCCCATCTATCGTAAATAACAAATTCCAGAGATTCAATGCCCTGTCCATGAACAAATAAGTTATCATTATTTCCATCTCCATTCGGCGAGAAAATATTGGGAACATAGATTACTGGTTTTACACAATCAATTTCAACCACATCAAATATCACTGTATTAACCTGCGAACAATGATTCTGATCAGTAACAGTTACTGTATAGGTTCCATTCGAAAGATTGGCTAATGTTGCAGTAGTGTCGGTATTGTTCCATGAATAGTGGTAAGGCTGAGTGCCATCGGTTATCAGCAGAATAATTGCACCATTATTGAAATCAGGACATCCCGGCCTTACGGTATCAGCCTGAACAAGTGGAATTGGTAAAACCGATATATGGACTGTATCAGAATTGCCGCATATTCCGGCAATCGTATAAGTAATCACAGAAATTCCAGCACCAGCAGTAGCAGGGGAGAAGGTACCTGTATTTGCATTGGTTATACCGTTGCCGCTCCAGCTTCCTCCGGTTTGAGCCGCCACAAGTGTGAATGGAGTAACATTGCTACAAATTGGCGTTACACCATTAATGCTGGCGTCAGCATAAGGCAAAACAGTGATATTGATGCTATCGCGTTTCGAACACAGGTTGCCATTCGTTACCTGAACCCAATAAATTCCACCGGTATTAGCAGTGATTGTTTGACTTGTAGTTGAATTATTCCATAAATAAGTTGCTCCCGCATTTCCTGCATTTAAAACAATGCTTGCGCCCTGACAAAGGGTAGTATCATGCCCCAGATTTATTGTAGGCAATGGGTTTACTGTAATATGAGTAGTATCATCATCACCACACAAACCTGCAATGGTATAAATAATCTGTATGTTTCCTGCACCTGCTGCGCCTGGATTAAAAACTCCTGTAGTTGGATTTACACCGGGCCCTGACCATGTTCCGCCTGTTTGAGCTGCAATGAGAGTTACCGGAATTGCATTCACACATAATGCGGCATGAGGTGTGATGGTTGCATTTGAGTTGGTAACAACTGAAACATTGATGGTGTCCCGTTTCGAACAGGTAGCCGCATTGGTAACTAGCACAATATACTGCCCTGTTGAGTTTACATTTAAGGTCTGTCCTGTACTTGCACCCGGAGTCCATGCATAAGTTGACCCAGGATTTCCGGCATTCAGTATTAGATTCCCGCCCTGACAGAAAGTAGTATCGTGACCTAAATTTACGACAGGTAAAGCATTCACCATTATATGGGTAGTATCGGCATCCCCACACAAACCTGTGATGGTATAAATAATCTGAATATTTCCTGTGCCTGCTGTTGCAGGATTAAATACCCCTGTGGCGGGATTTACTCCCGGCCCTGACCAAATTCCACCCGTTTGAGCTGCAGCGAGAGTCACCGGACTTGCATTCACACATAATGCAGCATGAGGTGTGATGGTAGCATTTGAATTTGGAACTACTGTAACATTGATGGTGTCCCGTTTCGAACAGGTAGAAGCATTGGTAACAAGCACGATATACTGCCCTGTCGAGTTTGCATTTAAAGTCTGTCCTGTACTTGCTCCGGGAGTCCACGCATAAGTTGACCCCGGATTTCCTGCATTAAGTATTAGATTTCCCCCTTGACAGAAAGTAGTATCGTAACCTAAATTTACAACAGGCAAAGCATTTACCATAATATGAGTTGTATCAGCATCTCCACATAAACCTGTGATGGTATAAATAACCTGAATGTTTCCTGTGCCTGCTGTAGCAGGATTAAATACCCCTGTCGCAGGATTTACACCAGGTCCAGACCAAACTCCACCCAATTGAGCTGCTGTCAGTGTTACCGGACTTGAATTGATACATAAGCCGGTATGAGGAGTTATAGTTGCATTTCCATTATTGCTTACAGTAACTCTTACCGTATCGTTTGCCTGACATCCATCAGCATTGGTAATATGAACGGTATAAAGTGTGGTTACGCCTACATTACATACTGGATTTTGTATGTTTGGATTGCTAAGTCCTGTAGTTGGTAGCCATGAATATGATGTTCCACCGCTGGCAGTCAATGTTACAGAATTTCCACCACAAAGCGATTGGTTATTGCCTGCATCAGGAATAAAATTAGAAACAGTTACTGTAACCGGAATTCGGAATGTGCCCGGGCAAACTCCAAAATAATAGGTAGTAGTTGTTTGTGGATTGGGGATAGTAAGAGTTAAGGTATTTGATAAAACCGTACTTCCAAATTCAGAGGAATACCATGCGTAAGAAGCTCCTGTTGGCAAAATTCCACTGATAATTGCAGTGATAGTGACTGCTTGTCCTTGACAGGCCGTCACATTTGAAGCAGTAATATTATAATTAGTAACTCCTGCATTATTAACGCCAGGACCTCCTTTGGTTGCACCATTGGGTGGAAATTCAGAAACCCCGTTTCCTTCTCCGTTAATGGCAGTAACAGTTCCGTTTACACCGCCATTGGCAGTTCTACTAATAGTTCCGTTCGAAATAGCTATATATCCGCCGCCGCCACCGCCACCGGGGCCTTCGGCTTCATAATCATTAGAAGTAGCCAATAAATATTTTGTTTTTATTTGAGTACCACCCACACCACCATTTGCAGTTGATGTGATACCCGATATAATTCCTGTCGCATTTAAAACAACAGCGCCACCGCCACCGCCACCGCCGCATCCGTCAACTCCTGCATGTTGTTTGCTGAAGGTGGCTGTTCCAAAAGAATTACCTCCGGCTGCACCATCAGATATTATGGTTCCTGTACCTGAAATTGTACCATATGTCATCAAGTAAATAATTCCGCCTCCATTGGCTCCCGCACCACCAAAACCATCGTTCTGACTGCCGCTTCCGCCGCCGCCACCTAAAAATAATCTTGGAATTCCCAATTCAAAGCTATTCAAAGGCCATCCACCCAATCCACCGTTTACTCTTCTCCAATCTCCTGCCCATGAAGCATCAACAGGAGGAACAGTTAATGCATCCTGATCATTGGCTGAAAAAGTATATCCGCCTCTTCCACCTCCATAAGAGGCATTTTTATGAAAAGGCACTCCACTGGGTGTGGCTAATGTTGTTTCCATATCCCAAGCCTGTATGTAAGTTGCACTTGTGGTGGTATCAGGAAATCCACTTCCATTCCACGCAAAATTATTGCTGCAGTTTGAGCCGCCGCCACCACCGCCATTATGTGCATTTCCGCCACCACCGCCATTTGCTGGCGCTCCTTTTCCATAGATTCCATCCACAGCTACGCCAAACCCTGCAATGCCTTCTCCTTTTTGAGCACCATTAATATAGCTTGTTGAATACATGAATCCAATATCTGTATTATTGGCTGCTGCCGACAGACTTCCCCCGCGTGATCCTTTTCCTGTGGCTATTATAGTTCCATTATTAATCACATCACCCATTGTTTCTGCAACTAAAACACCACCTTTGCTTCCATCCCAGGTATCGCAGGTCAATTCAGCACCGGCATTAACTGTTAAAGTCGTATATCGTGGAACACGTACTAGATCGGAAGAGCACACGTCTGAACTCCAGTCACCTGAAGCTATCTC
>CAYYQJ010000084.1:0-8828 GCA_964473775.1 uncultured Bacteroidales bacterium
TCAAAGAATTTTGGCTAAAGCCGATGTTGTTTATCCATTTGAACACGACATAAATGTCGTGCCTAATGACTTTACCCCCTAAATAAAATCAATTAACCCAATCAACTTGATAAACCTGACAAACTTGCTGAACCTGATAAACTAAATCAACCCAATATCCCGAACAACTTAATAAACTTACTTACTTTAGTTTCTTAATTTTCTTCCATGTAGGTTTCTCATGCGGGAATGCAATCTCCATATCTTTAAGATCGCCATACCACATTTTTAGTTTCTTTTTGAAAGTTGGGGCTTTTTCGCCTACATAGGCTTCTTCAATTTTGGATTTAAACACCTCGATGGCCAGATCGGTTTTATCCAACGACCATAAAAGGAATCCTTTGCTCAGATATAGGTTTAAAAGGTCGTTTTTCGTGGGATTCTTTTGAGCCAGTTTATCAAGGTATAAGAGCCCTTTTTCTGTAATATCATTTTGCAGCAACTTCAAACAATAGAAAGTGAGATGTTGCTGATACCAATCCGAACTCATGGGTTGGTTAGAATATTCTATTTTCTGAAAAAGCAAATTGATGGCATCGGTTCGGCTGCTGCCTGTCCATTTCCATTCAATATCGTTTTCAGTGATATTGTTTGCCAGAGCTGTAATTTTATAAACCGCAGAATCTTTGAATACAGGAGTTGAGCTGTTGTTGATAAATTTAGAATAGGCATCAATAGTGTTTTGCTTAACAGCCAAATTGTAGCTTAAACTATCGGCTTTATACATCTTAATCTCCTCTATTTTTATTTTAGCTTTTGCAGCAAGTTCATCGTTCGGAAACTTAGTGATGAAAGTCTGATAACTTTCCATGGTGTTGCATTTGCTGAAAATCTTTTCACGGGCGGCTGACAGCAAAGGCTCGTTGGGGTATCTTTTCTCTAACAAATCATAGTTATAATAATCTTTACAGGATTCGAACAAGTCAATCATTTTCTCATGAAGCTCCTGCTTTTGAATCTGATAAGCTTTCTCAACGGTTATTTTATTGAAAGCAAAACTATAGTAAATATCCACTTCGTCTTTATCAACCGGTGTAAAAGTCTCTTCATTCCCATATTTTGTGAGCCACGATTTCAACTCCTCAGGTTTCACATACATATCCAGCGAATTCCTGAGCAACTTAATAGGCAACTGGTTATTGATTACCATACTTATTTTCAGAAAAGCATAAGCATCACCCATGTTGATATTAAGAAATCTGCCATTTGGCAATTCGCTCATAAAAGCTTCCACTTCCACATCCTCCTGATCAAGTTCCACAGAAAGAAAGGTCATTTTATAAGTAAGCTCATCTTTTTGAGATATGATAACGGGCAATGAGTTATATACATAGCCACCTAACAATTGTTTATCCACCGGAATGGTTTTCTTGCTTATAGGTTCCCGCGATTTATAACCATATCTATCTATGGCTTTAAAAAAATCGCGAATCTCTTTACCGCAGGAGGTGGTAAGGAAAAAAATGGCAATAAGTAAAATGAGCATGCCCGACAATCTGTACCATTTATTTTTTTGTATCATAATAACAAGGATTTGTTTGACCGTATAAAAATAAACAAAATTGAATGATCAAAGGTAGATTTGCAATAAACAATTTACCAAACCGGGGATTTACTTTTTGGAGATATTGCTTATTTCAGCAGGAATTCCTTGTGCACATCCCTTTGGTTGAGGCATTTTCAACGGACGATAATCGAAGTAAATTTGCAATCCGTCTTTATCAAAATCTGCCGATAATGCATCTTTCGGAATAAGAATTAAAGGGGTTGTACCACCTTCGGTTTTTACAATAATCACAGTATTGCATCCTGTTGATTGATATTGATGCGAAACTGTTCCCATGTTTTTTCCAATATCAACCGAAGTGTTGGTGGTGGTTTGATTGGTTTGCTGTGTTTTATTGTGTGTTTTACACGAATAACTGAATAAAATGATGACAGAAAGGATGATAAAAAGATTTTTCATATACTGGGTTTGTTTTAAAAAAAAACACTCAAATCAATTCATTCATCTGAAAAGATTTGAGTGTTTTAGTCTGATTTAAATAAAATTATTCGATAACCACTTTGGTTACTTTCTGGAAACTTGTCATAGGTTCGCCAACTCTAACCAGATATGTTCCGGCAGCTAAACCTGTAACACTAAAAGTTGTTTCAAAACTATTTGCCACCGGAACAATGGTTTTACCATTTATTTTTTGTCCGCTAATATCAAAAAGATCAACCACCATTTGGTTATTTGATGGAAGGTTAGATGCTTTTACGTTCAGAATCATCCCTGATTTATAAACAACAACTCCGGGAGTATTTTGTGTTTTGTTTTCTTCTATCCCAACATACAAAGGAATCTGGAATGAAAAAATACGGGTACCATAACCACCACCGGTTGAACCATATTCACCAGTATGCCAAAATGTGATACCATCTGAAGGATCTAAAGCTGTGTGAGAATAATCGCCAAAACGATTAGAACATCCTGTGATAGCACCAGTTCCTACTTGTGCTATTGTTTCAGCAAAAGTCATGGTGCCAAGTGGGTCAACAGATCTACGTCCTGTATAACGCAAACTAGGATAAATATTACCACCGCTGCCACTTCCTGCACAAGCATAAGCCATACCAATTGATCCATTATCATCCATTGCGATACTGCTTACCCAACGATTTAAACCATCAGCTGGTGCATAAGTACCTTGTTGAAAAATGCTCCAGGTTCCGCCAGTATTACGCAGTTCATACCATCTGATACTTCTTTGAGTGCCAACACCTGTTTTTACACCCATGCTAACTACTACAGAATTGTAACCTGTCCATACTCTATGTTGAGCTCTGAAGGTTAAAACACCGCCAATGCCATCTAATTTTTGAGTACTTCCATATTGTGAAATATCATTCCAACTTGCATCATATGAAGCGTCAAAAGCTAGACTGACTACATGTTGAGATACAACTGTAGCAGTGGGCGTAGTAGGGGTCCAATTTACGGTAAAACTATAAACATTAATTGCATCGGTATGCGTTCCGCCCCAACCATTATCTTCGTAAGAAAAAATTGGGCAAGGAGTTCCTGCAGCAGGCAATTGTCCATCTGCATCTGCAGGTAATGGACAGAAAAATCCGGTTCCAACAGAAGGAGTAAAAGCTTTGTAAAACGCTTTGGGTGTACCACCTGTTAGCATTACCGAACGTTGAAACACATAAACATTTTGGCTGCTTTGGTTAGAAGTCATGTAATAACCATCTTGCCAGATAGAAAATTTCTGATAATCGGGGAAGGAAGCATTGGTGAACTGATAAGTGTAATACGTTCCTGTTGGATCATTTGTAGTTGAAATGGCAATATTGGTTTTGTTACCTGATGATTGGAACTGACTTAAAAACCATCTGTCGGCAAATTTATCATACAATACAATTGGGTCACCCTCATTGGTATTTGAACCCCATAAGCTTCCCAGTTGTCTAACAGTGCCAACTTGTGCTCCGGTAGTTTTATTGAAAACTTTAACAGGGGTAGCATTAACCATTTGAACATAATAGTTGAGACCACATGCTCCGCTTGGATCAGGAGGACAACTTCCATCGGTTTGTCCTGCCCAGTTTACCAATGCTTTTGCCTGATAGGTTCCTTGTTCGGTTTGAACAACAGGATCAATATCATTGGTCTGTACAAAAGTTTGAGGAATGCGTTTCTCGCGGTCTTTAGATTCCAGCATACCGTTTTCATTCATAACGAAATTTGGACTTTGAGTTTGGTTTTCTTCAAACAAGTCACGCAAAGGTTTTGAAACGCCTGTAAACTCGGCTTTAATCATAACAACTTTGCCTTCGTCTTGTTGATTTTGGGCTGAAAGTCCATATAAGGACAACATAGCCACGATTAAAAATAATAATTTTTTCATGATTGATTGGTGTGTGTTTTTTTACAAAATTAAAATAAATTTCAGTAAGAAGTACCTTTTTGACCTTTAATTTTTATGCAATGATACAAATAAATTTCAAAACAAATTTAATTGGTGTTTTTTAGGTTGATTAAAAAACCAAAATAGTCCTGATTATTTCGTGTACATTGTCAATGCAGGAATTAAATAAACAGGGATAAAAGCCAATAAAACTACTCCGAAAACAATAGAATTGCCAGGAAATACAAACTCAATAACAGCTCTTATCAGAAAAAAACCAGAGGAAATTAATAGTATGGAACGTCCCAATTTAGAGTTCAACACTCTGGAATTGTAACGAAGCATCATGTAACTTAATGAAAACATGAAAAACACTACTACAACATTCAGCATTTGCATGTTGTTGCTGTTTATCTGGTTTATCTTATTTAGTTCGGTTTGCCATTCAAAAATCACCCAATAGGAAAGATGAAAAAAACCCATTACTATAAAAATAACACCACCAATTATCACAAAAGTTTTCCGAAATTGTTCGAATTTAGAAAGGTTTACCATTGCAGAATTTTATCAGTATTTGAAAGTTCAAAAATACAATTTATTTTACATCCGCATTATCTTCTGCAAACCATTCGGCAAAAGAAGTTACCGTTTCGCAAAGTTTTAAACTAAACAATTTTATTTCCGGCGGTAGTTTCTTTTGTATGCGTATAGCAAAATCATGTATCAGATTTTCGCAGGTAGGTTGATAAGGAGTTAAAAAAAGATTGTAGGTAGGTTTCAACGAATCAATGATATATTTGGGAGTTTTATCATAGAGCGCCAAAGCATGGTCAACCTGATCTACAATTTCTGTTTTCACTATTTCCTTTAATTCGCCAAAATCAATAACCATCCCGTTTATCGGCGAATTATCATCCTTAAGAATTTCTCCGATGATGGTTACATAAAGATAATACGAATGCCCGTGAATGTTTTTACAAGGTCCGCTATATCCGAGCAAGGCATGTGCCATTTCGAATTTAAACTCCTTGGTTAACCTTATTTTTGCCATAGTCTTTAGTTTAAGTTTAATAAGGGGTTATGCCCGCCCCATCAGATGTTCTATTAATATTTTGGCTCCTATACCAATCAAAACCAATCCTCCTATCAATTCTGCCCTGCGTCCAAACAGGCTCCCCAGACTTTTGCCCATTCGAAATCCTACCATAGAAATAAACAGTGTGATTATGCCAATTATTATCACCGTTTTCAAAATATTTACATTCAGAAAGGCAAAACTGATACCAATAATCATGGCATCTATGCTGGTGGCCACAGACAGGGTGATAATCACCCAGAAATTGGTTACATTAAATTCTTTTTTATCAGTTTTTTTCAAAGATTCAATAATCATTTTAAGCCCAATAATTCCTAATAATCCAAAGGCTATCCAATGGTCGAACACAAGAATATATTCTTTAAACGATAGTCCCAACAGCCAGCCCAGAACAGGCATGATTGCCTGAAAAAATCCGAAGAATATACCAATGCGTAAAGCTTCAATAAACCTGATTTCTTTTCTTATAACACTACATGAAATCGAAACGGCCAGGCAATCCATGGCCAATCCTATGCTGATTAATATGATTTCTATTAAACTCAACAGCTTATTTTTATAACTAAAAGGAAAACAATAATTTTATCCAAGGTTTATGGAACAAAACCTGTCCGATTAAAAACCAATAAAAATTGTTTTTAATGGGATTATTTTTCAATTTTTTCTAATTCTACCGTAAAATGACGCATAATCGGCGCTTCATATTTAATGGTATAACCACGGCGGATTTCATTACGACGCTCATAAACATTCCCCAAAGCCACCGCTACATATTCCATGTGATTATTGGTATAAACCCTTCTGGGTATGGCCAACCTGAGAAACTCCAGGGCCGGATAACGGTTTTCGCGGGTTATCGGGTCGCGGTCGGCCAATATGGTACCAATTTCAACCCCTCTTACTCCGCCTTCTATATACAATTCAACAGCCAGTGTCTGTGCCTGAAATTCCTGACAAGGAATATGACTGAGAAATTTTTTAGCATCCACAAATATCGCATGCCCTCCAAATGGTTCCTGCAAAGGAACTCCATAAGCTTTCATTTTTTCGCCCAAATAAGCTACCTGTTTGATACGTGTATCCAGATAATCAAACTCGGTGCCTTCATACAAACCCTGAGCAACTGCATTCATATCGCGCCCCGACATGCCTCCATAAGTAATATAACCTTCGAACACTATGTTGAAAACAGATGCCTGTTTAAACAAATTTTCATCACGCAAACCAATAAATCCACCCATATTCACAATGGCGTCTTTCTTGCTGCTCATCGTCATACCATCAGCATAACTGAACATTTCTTTTACAATTTCGCGTATGGTTTTGTTTTCATAACCCTTTTCTCTCACCTTGATGAAATAAGCGTTTTCGGCAAAACGGGCTGAATCGAAAATAACTTTTACACCATATTGCTGAGCCAGGGCATGCACTGCTCTCAAATTTTCCATAGAAACCGGTTGTCCTCCCGAGCTGTTGCAGGTAATGGTAACAACTATCATGGATACCTTTTCTTTCGGATGTTTATTAAGCACATCTTCCAGTTTGCTCAAATCAATGTTTCCTTTAAAAGGATGATAACAGTTGGTATCAAAAGCTTCATCAATGGTACAATCAATAGCTTCGGCCTTACGGAATTCAATATGACCTTTGGTAGTATCGAAATGAGAATTGCCAGGAACTACCTGACCTTCTTTCACCATTACAGAAAACAATACATTTTCAGCAGCACGTCCCTGATGGGTTGGTAAGAAATATTCAAAACCCAGCAAATCGGCAATAGCATTTTTTAAATTGAAATAAGAACTGGCTCCGGCATAACTCTCGTCGCCCAACATTATGGCTGCCCATTGTTTGTCGCTCATTGCGCCGGTACCCGAATCGGTAAGCAAATCAATAAATACCTGATCACTTCTTAAATTAAACAAGTTGTATTTAGCTTCTTTTATCCATTTCAAGCGTTCTTCTCTGGTACTTAGGTGCAGAGATTCCACCATTTTCATTTTATACGATTCAGCAAAAGGTAATTCCATTAGATGCGGTTTTATTTGAAGTTCCAAAAATAGACAATGTTTTATCATTACGATAAAAAATTTTATTTTTTTTTGCTTTTTCACAATTCAATGTTCGTATTTTTTTAATCCCGAAAGTTTTCTCTTGCTTTTTTGTTTTAGGTTTGTACTAAATATTTTTCAGTATGAAAATACATTTTATTGCAATAGGAGGCAGTGTGATGCACAATATGGCATTGGCAATGCATCAATCTGGTCACAGTGTGAGCGGTTCGGACGACGAGATTTTCGAGCCTGCCAAAAGCCGTTTAATCCGTGAGGGAATTATGCCTGCCGAAACAGGATGGTTTGCCGAAAAAATACATCCCGGCCTGGATGCGGTGATATTAGGAATGCATGCCCGCGACGATAATCCCGAACTTATCAGAGCCAAAGTACTGGGTTTGAAAATTTATTCTTTTCCGGAATACATTTATGAGCAATCGAAAAACAAAATCCGCGTGGTGATTGGCGGAAGCCATGGAAAAACCACCATCACCGCCATGATTATGCATGTGCTACACAAGTTGCAACGAAACTTCGATTATATGGTAGGGGCCCAACTCGAGGGTTTCGAAACCATGTTCCGCATTTCTGATGCTCCGGTTATTATTCTTGAAGGCGATGAGTATCTAACCTCCACATTGGATAGACGCCCTAAATTTCATTTGTATAAACCCGATATTGCCTTGCTAAGCGGCATTGCATGGGATCATATCAATGTGTTTCCAACTTTCGAAATGTATGTTGATCAGTTTCGGATTTTCATCAATAGTATTGAACCCAATGGCAGCCTGATTTATTGCGAAGCGGATACCATTCTGAAAGATATTTGTCCAGAAGCCCGACCAGATTTGAAACTATTTCCTTACGAAACTCCCTCATTTTCTATAAACCAGCACGGAATTACCCGTGTTACTTTTGATGAAACAGAAACCGAAATTATGGTTTTTGGGAAACACAATCTCATGAATTTGAATGGTGCCCGTTTGGTTTGCGAATGTTTGGGTATAAGCACAGCGGAATTTATGCAGGCCATTTCCACTTTCAAAGGTGCGGCAAAACGTTTGGAACTGATTGTGAAAAATGAACATACGGCTTTTTATAAAGATTTTGCTCATTCGCCCTCCAAACTTAAAGCCACGCTCAATGCAGTTAAAGAACAATTCAGTTCCCGAAAATTGGTTGCCTGTATGGAGTTGCATACTTTCAGCAGTTTGAATAGTAATTTTCTGAAAGAATATCATGGTGGCATGGATGCTGCCGATGTGGCCGTGGTATATTATAGTGCCCATGCTTTAGAAATAAAAAAGATGCCTCCACTTTCGCACCCATTGATTAAAGATTCGTTTGGCCGAAGCGATTTATTAATATTTACGGATAAAGTCGCTCTGATTGCTTATCTGAAAACTCTGGACTGGCACAATCAAAACCTGCTGATGATGAGTTCGGGAGGATATGATGGATTGGATTTTGTTGAATTGGGCAGGGAATTGGGGATTTAAGGAAGAGGGAATCGCTGTAGAGACAAGGCATGCCTTGTCTGCCAGCTTTGCATGCCTTGTCAGCATGTTTTGTTGCATACCTTGTCTTTTTCATCCCTATATCACCATCGACCATCGACTATATACCATAAATCACTCATATTTAACCTACAACGATCTTCAATCAGCTCATCATTTCATATTTTTACGCCTCACGACCTCCATGAAATGCCTCACGACCTCCATGAAACGCCTCACGACC
>CAYYQJ010000085.1:0-8811 GCA_964473775.1 uncultured Bacteroidales bacterium
CTACACGGCTCTGAACACTCTTTCCCTACACGACGCTCTTCCGATCTGTTCTCACCATAAAACAGGCACCTGTAACCGCCGAATATTCGTTCAGCATGTTCACATAATTGAAATATCCGGGACCATCGCGGTCTTCGCCCACCAGCACATGTCCGGCAGCTCCACCCAAACCTATGATAACTCCTGCATGCTGAATGGTATCGTTATCATATAATAATTTCGCACCAGCCACACCAATTTCTTTGCGCTGCACATGTTCCATCAGGGCTTCGAGCCAGTCGGGCGAAATCACTTCTATATCATTATTCAATAAGAGCAAAAACTCGCCTGTGGCATGTTTACGTCCCAGATTTATCAGGCGCGAGAAATTGAAATCGCTTTTATCTTCAACAACTTTAAACTGTATTTTGCTTTGTCGTGTATATTGTTTCATCAAAGCGAAGAAATCTTTTTCGTCGCTGTTGTTGTCTATCAAAATAATTTCAAAATTCCTGTAAGTCGTAAGCCTGTCAATAGAACGCAGACACTTACGCAGCAAATCGGCTTTGTTTCGCGATGGAATGATGATGCTAACCTTAGCCTGCGTGTTTTGCAATCCCAAACGAATGCTATAGCCGTGGAAACTATCCAAAAAATCAACCGTTGCCTCCATGCCGCGACGGGTCATGGCTTCCTGCAATGCACTCTGTGCTGCACGATAAGCATAAGGTTTCACCGCCTCGCTCATAGATGCGCTTTCGCTATGGATGCGCCAATGATACAATACTTCGGGGATATGAATCACATTATCGTAAATCTCGGTATAACGCAACAACAAATCGTAATCCTGACTGCCTTCGAAGCCTGCACGCCATCCGCCAACATCACGCATCTGCCCGGTTTTAAAAGCGCACACATGGCCGAGATAGTTTCGCGAAAGCAAATTAGCAGGACACCAATCGGGTTTGAAATGTGCATCGGAATGCAATCCCCATTCATCAATTTTATCTTCATCAGAATAGATCAGATCGGCGCCGCCTTTTATGTTAATCGCTTTTGCCATTTCGTACAAACAATCGTCGCGCAAAATATCATCATGATCCATCAACACCGAATATTCGCCTGTTGCCAGTTCCAATGCCGAGTTGGATGCACGTGAAATATGACCGTTTACCTCGCGATACACCACTTTGATGCGGCTATCTGCTTTGCAATATTTCTCCAGGGTTTCGCGTATTTCGGGGTCGGTCGATTTGTCGTCGGCTATGCAAAGCTCCCAATAATCATAAATCTGACTGATAACCGAATCGAGAGCCTTCGACAATAAATCAATACGTGGATTATAAACAGGCATTACAATGCTGAACAAGGGCTTTTGTTCAAAGCTTTCGATGTTGCGCTTATAATGTTTTACTATTTCTTTAGTGAGTTTTTTGCGAAGCAGATATTGCGAATAATGAGCAGTAGTGGCAAGATAATTATCCACCACCTCTATGATAACCACACGCCTAACCTCGAAAATCAGATACAAAGAACGAAATATCTGGGTTAGAAACAAACGCATCAAATGTCCGCCGCGTTTCAACACATAATGATACAGTATGCTCCCGAAACTACGCTTTTTGCCCTTGTTCACATTCGACCTCAAACGGCCTAAATATAAATAAAGGTATTTACGGAATTTAACCAGCTTGCTGCTTTCCAGTTCGGCGAGTTGTTTAATCAACTTATCCATACTGCGCAAGGCAGCTGAAAGTTGTTTATTGATGGCATCTAGCTCTTTAGCAGTTTTGCGGAAGCGCGATTTCCAATATTCCACATCGCCGCCATCGGCAGGCTCCGGAATATGAAAAATCTCTTCCTTTTCGGCTTCGCTTGTCATCAATGGTGGTTCATTGATTTTATATTCTGTTTTCCGACTCATTCGGGTGCAAAGATAAAAAATAAACAATATAAAGGCTTGGTGAGAAAAAAAATGATGTCGAATTCAGGAGATAGCATATAGAAGTGGGGCATAGGGCAGACCGATGACGGAAGAAAACCATGGTTCAGACCATGCCAGCCATGCAGTTGTTTTATTCCATAGCTCTCTTTTTATGGGGCCAACCTCTTAATTTTCCAACCCTTTTCTAAATTGCGGCAATAAACCATTCTATCGTGCAATCTGCATTCTCTTCCCTGCCAGAATTCGAAATATTCGGGAATTAAAACATAACCTCCCCAATGTTCAGGCCGTTTAGCAGGCGAATTAGATTGAATAAAGTCCTTGCGAAGCTCTTCTATGCTTTCCCGTTGATCTATCTTTTGACTTTGTGGAGAAATAATGGCACTGATACGGCTTTCAATTGGGCGGCTTTCAAAATAAATATCAGATTCAGCAGCATCAATTTTTCTGACATTGCCTTCAATACGGATTTGTCGTTCCATCTCTTTCCAGAAAAACAAGATTGCGGCATTAGGATTTTTTGCCAGATGTTTCCCTTTTCGGCTTTCATAATTGGTAAAAAAAACAAATCCCAAAGGGTTGACTTCTTTTAAAAGAACCATGCGTGATGAAGGAAATCCCTGATCAGAAACGGTAGCTAAAGCCATGGCATTGACTTCTTCAATACCCGATTTCTGTGCTTCTTCAAACCATTTTTGGAATTGCTGAAATGGGTCGGGATGAATTTGTTTTTCATCTAAGGTAAATTTCAGGTAATCTTTTCGGATATTTGCAAAACTTTTGGACATTTTTATTTTTTCATCAAAGTTACCACAATAAAATCAATTAGTAAAATCTCATGGCCGGAATTTATATTCATATACCATTTTGCCGAAAGAAATGCCATTATTGCAATTTCTTTTCTACCCCTTCGGTGAAGCACAGGAAGGCAATTGTTCCGGCTCTGATAAAGGAAATAGCATTTCAGAGAAACTATTTAAATGAGCCAATCGATACCATATACTTCGGTGGAGGTACCCCATCACTATTAGTTGACGACGAAATCAACCGTATTATAGATACCATTTATGATAATTTTCTGATTTCCGACAAGCCTGAAATTACCTTAGAAGCCAATCCTGACGATATCAATACTCAAAAAATAAGAGAAATAAAACAAACTCCGGTAAATAGAATGAGTTTAGGTGTACAATCGTTTTATGCCAACGATTTAAAATATCTTAACCGTGTTCACGAAGAAAATCAAAGTGAATTTGCTTTAAAAAAGTTGCAGAATGCCGGATTTACAAATGTAAGTATCGATTTGATTTATGGCGCTCCCTCTTTGGGTATGGGGCATTGGAAAGAGAATCTACAGAAAGCAATTGATTTTAAAGTGCCTCATATTTCGGCTTATGCATTAACAGTTGAACTAAACACCAATCTGGAAGTGCTGATTGACAAACGTAAACTCGCCGCGGTTTCGGAGGCAGAAACCATCAATCAGTTTAAGTATCTGATGAGTTTTATGAAAGAACAGGGGTTTATACATTACGAGATATCTAATTTTTGTAAGCCGGGTTTTGAATCGAAACACAATTCGGCCTATTGGGATGGTACGCCTTATCTGGGAGTAGGCCCTTCGGCGCATTCATTTGATAAAACATCCAGGCAATGGAATGTTTCCAATTTAGAAAAATACCTTGAAACCCTTGAAGCAAATGAATTGTCGTTTGAAAAAGAAAATCTCGATATAGTTCAGAAACACAATGAATATATCATGACTGCCTTGCGAACCCATAAAGGCATTAACCTCCGATTTATGGAAACAGAATTTGGTGATATATTTTACAATACTTTCATTGAAAAATTAAAGAAATACGATGCATCGGGATGGCTTAATATAACAGAACAAACTGTTTGCCTTACCGATGAGGGCAAACTATTTGCAGATTCAATAAGTGCGGAGTTATTTACAAATGAGGGAAAACAGTAAGAGTGAACTGATATTAATTTATTAAATGGTTAGTGGGGATTGTGTAATAGAATATGGGATAATTTATCTCACAAACATTTCCACATGAATTTTTAAAATTGGCAGATATTTGTGTATGATTTCCCATACTTCTTCAGCATCAACACCAAAATAATTATGTGCAAGAATATTTCTGAATCCTTTGACTTTATGCCAATTTACAAGTTCTGAAGTTTTAGATAAAAAGGATTCGGATAATTTTTCAACCATTTCGCCAATTACAATGAAATTCATTAAAGTAGCATCAAATGCCAATGAGTTATTATTGAATTCATCAGCATTTTCAAAATCCTTTGTATAAAGGATTATTTTTTGAATTGCATCAAGCATATTTAACAGGCAGGTAGTATCTTTTTGTGGAATATCAGGCATATTGAACATCTCCTAAAATCCTATCTCTTAAAAATGGTTTGATGTATTTTTCTCTGCAAATATCAACCGGACGATCGAAAACCTTCTGAATTTCAGTTTTCAGTTGTTGCTTAATTTCAAATAAGCCGCTGGTATTTTCTTCGAATTCTATGATAATATCGATATCACTTTTTTCTGATGCGCCACCATATGCCATAGAACCAAAGAGCCCAATGCGAATCACATGATAGTCTTCTTTAAAGCGAGCTTTATTAGAAGATAAATAGTTTAATATTTGTTCTGAGTTAATCATAATTATTGGTTACAAAGGTACAAAAATCTTGAAGGTTATAAGGCGAAAAAAAATGTCATTTTAATCTCACTCCGAAAAAGTCATCTATGGAGTTTTCTTATTTCTTCACAGGTTTCTTATATTTCTTAGGATTATCGTCTTTCATCATTTGAATGGTATCCTGCAAATCAGTGATAATATCTTTGCAATCTTCTGAACAATAATTCAGCGCATTATCATCTAATTTGATTTTCATATACACAGGTTGATGGTCAGAAAATTCAAATCCTACAGGGATTGCCTTCACATTTTCAACTACCACATTCGGCGAGGTAACAAAAAAATCATAAGTAGTGGTAGGTGTATATCCCGGACGATATGCAGTCACCACATCGCGGTTGGTTGGTATTTTTGAATCGTAAGCCCAATGCCAGTTTTCGGGCAGATAATCTTCAGGAATCAAAGGTAAACCGGCTTTTTTGCGATAACAGGATAAGTATTTCATATCCTTATAGGCTGGGGGATTCTCGTTCCAGTCGCCACCCAATACCACATAATTGCCTATCGCAAATTCATGTAAAACGAAACTTCGCAACATCCATAATTCGTATTGACGCAACAAATCTGCATTATCGAAAGCCGAATTATGAGTATTGATAAGTATGAGTTCATGCCCGTTTTGCAACTTATAACGTTGCAATAAAAAACAACGGTCGAGCATAAATATTTTCATTGGCCAGGAGTAATTCACAGGGAAAGAATATCTTTCAGAAATCGTCGGAACCGCTTTTGAAAAAGAAACCACACCTGAAAGCACCTCGCCCATAGGGTTGAAAATTGGGGTTGGAACAAACTTTACATTATAATTCGTAGCAAAACTTTTTACATGATTGGGTATAGCCTGAGCCAGTAAAGTAACTTCGTTTGTATAATAACTTCGCTTTGCCATGGTGTCCACTTCCTGTAGGAAAATAAAATCAGCAGTATCATGATTTGTCAAAAACCTGAAAACACCATTGAGATTTTTTTGGAAAGCACTATCGTCGGGTCTTACTTTTTTACCGCCATCATAGAAGAAATCCATGTTTTTATCCAATCCGCAATAGCCAATATTCCATGTGATAAAAGTAAACTCATCCTGGGCAATGGTGGTGGTTTTTATTGGTTTAGCAGGCTTAATAACCTCAACAGGCATGGGTTGAAAATCGATAACTGTAAAATAAATCAGAAAAGAACTTACTGCTACAACAAAAATTATAACGGTCATCAGCAGCCAAAAGAATATGCGTTTCACTATCTTCATCTCGAATTTTTTTATAAAAATAATAAAATTGAAGAACATGAAAGAAATTTTTTTGGGAAGCAGTATCCCAAAAGCAGAATATTTTGCTGATAAATAAAGTACTGAAAAAGAAAATCAATACATTTGTGGGTTAAATTAAAAAAAAATGAAATGGAAGATAAAGAACATAAAAAAGGTGGAGCAGCCATAGGGGGTTTGATATTTGTTGGGTGCATGTTTATTGGTGGAGGTATCGGTATGATATTCGATGCAGAAGAAGTTGGAGGTGCAATAGGCATGGGCGTAGGTTTTATTGGCATGGCAATCTCCTGGATTGTTTTTAGACCAAAGTAGTTCTGTTTTTGCCGGGACTTCTGTCTCTGTTAACCTAGTGATTAATATGTAATCATGCCAAAATCATTTTAAGTTAAGCGAATAGTATTTAATAGAAAAGCGATTTTATTTATAGCCTTTTCTTTTTTACGAAAAAATCTTTTTGCAACAAGCATCTATTAATTACCTTTGCGCCTTGATTTGCTTATGATTTTCAGGATAATTATCATATTAACAGCACTTGTGCTGGTTATTGCCTTAGTGGCAATTGTGCGCTTGATTGCTTTTTCGCGAAGCAAAAGATCATGGATTCTGATTGGGATTGCCTTATTTTTGATGGTGGGTTCTCAATTGCTCGAATTGTATAATGGTTATTTTCAGAATCATAATTTTATAACTCTTTCGGTTTATATTTTTATTGTGCTGTTGGTTGCAGTTTTTATCACTGCCGGAGTCATTCAAATCGGCACCTTATTAAAAGGAATTAAAAAAAACGAAAAAAGCAGAATAGAATCAGAACAAAGATTTCAGTTGTTGTTTAACAATTCGAGCGATGAGATTTTTTTAGCTGATTTTGATGGCAATTTTATTGAAGTGAATCAGGAGGCAGTTAGCAAATTAGGCTATTCGAAAGAAGAGCTGATGCAGAAAAACTTTGCTGATATCAAAACCCCAAAATACATTCCGCTGGTTAAAAAAAATATTGAAATCATCTTAAAAAACGGTCAGCATATTTATGAAACCGAGCATATTGCTAAAGATGGGTCTATCATATTTTTAGAGATGAGCAGCCGCTTGATTAATTATTTTGGAAGAAAAGCCATTCTAACCATTGCCCGCGATATCACCGAAAGAAGAGAAATTGAAAGAAAAATATCGGGTGCAATTATTGAAACTGAGGAAAGAGAACGCAAGCGTTTTGCTGCCGATTTGCACGATGGACTGGCTCCTTTGCTTTCGACCATCAAACTTTATATTGATTTATTAAAGAAAGGTAACTTTAATAAAATCAGTCCTGAGGAGGCCTTGCATTCGGTGGACGAATTGGTTGAAAAAGCCATTGTCAGTACCCGCGAAATATCGAATAATATCATGCCCAGTATATTGCAGGACTTTGGTTTGCCCGTGGCTATAAAAGATTTTTGCAATTATATCAACAATACCCAATCCATAAAAATTAGTGTGGATACCGACCAATATTTATTGAGCGGACCAAGAATTGAAGAAACCATATTGTTTCAGGGAATAAAAGAGCTTGTGAATAATACCTTGAAACATTCGCAGGCAAAAAATATCGAAATTTTTATCGAAAGCAACCACACTCAGGTGAATATGTATTATCACGATAATGGCGTTGGATTTAATGTGGAGGATACTTTACAATTGTCAACAGGTCATGGCCTGAATAATATTTTGAATAAAGTAAAAACCATCAATGGTTTATCTTTGATAAAAAGCAAACAAGGCGAAGGCATGTCAGTATTAATCTCGTTTCATATAAAATAAACTTATGGAAATAATTCGTGTAGCAATAGCAGACGACCATGAAATATTCCGCAAAGGCTTAAGAATCATCCTTAACGAAATTGATGAGCTTAAAGTAGTTGGCGAAGCACAAAATGGTCATGAATTGTTTGAAATTCTGAAACATCATGAGGTGGATGTGGTGTTGATGGATATCCGTATGCCTGTGATGGATGGCATTGAAGCCACTAAAAAACTGGTTGAAAAATATCCGCAAATAAAAATAATCGCTTTGACTATGTTTGAAGAAATCAGTTATTTCAATCAGATGGTTGAAGCCGGGGCCAATGGATTTTTATTAAAGAAAACCAATAAGGATGAGTTGTATAGGGCTATCATGCAGGTGATGATGGACGAAACTTATTTTTCGGAAGAGTTTATCAGCAATGTAAATAAATCGCAGAAACCGAAATCGAGGGTCAGTAATATTGAGCTTACTGAAAGAGAACAGGAAATACTGGATTTGATTTGCAAAGGCATGTCGAATACCGAAATTTCTAAATTTTTAGGCTTGAGTGCCCGCACTGTGGATGGTCATCGGGCCCATTTATTAGAAAAAACAGGAGCAAAAAACTCGCCTCACCTGGTGATGTTTGCTATTAAGAATGGGTTGATTCTTCCGTAAGCTGATTAAGTTAATACCGTTAGAATAAATTTGGGCTCAAGCCCGACATGTCAGGCGATTTTATTAGCCACAGCCTTAAGGCCGTGGTTAATTGATAATCACAACATCGGAGGACAATAATCCAAGATATATTGGCTATCTGCCAAGTAAAAAACTGATCGGGTGACTTGGAGTCACCCGGTCAGTACACTGACTATTTGGCTAACGATAAAAATTTCGCAATTACCTGTCTGACGAATAAACGCCATACAGGCTGGATTGTGATTGGGGATTTGTTGTGAAGGATTATTTTTAGTATTATCAGGGATCTTGACATTAAAAACGGTCATTTTGGCATATAAACGGCCATAATGGCATAAAAGGAGGGTAAAAAACTAAAGTCGAGAGGCATTTCATGGAGGTCGTGAGGCGTTTCATGAAGGTCGTGAGGCATTTCATGGAGGTCGTGAGGCATTTCATGAAGGTC
>CAYYQJ010000086.1:0-8793 GCA_964473775.1 uncultured Bacteroidales bacterium
TGCTTTTTGTTGGATAGTAACCGTCTACAGGTGAAAGATGTCTTGCTATCCATATTATTTACCTTGCCAGAGTCGCGATCACCTCAATTTTTGACTGGAAATTTCGGTTTTGGTAGCCCTCATGAATTATTGAGGTTAAACCCCTATGTTTTATGAGCCTTTGTTATTTTTCTGACTGAATAGTCTTTAAATGAATTGTTTTACAAATTGTCTTGCAGGTTCAATTTCTGGGTCAGAGGTACAGTCTTTTGTTAAAACTTCACTTACCCATTTAGGTCCGTGATTGCCAACACTTTTTACAAAACTTTCAAGTTCGCCAACTTCGAGAACTAAAAATCCTTTTTCTTTCAATTTTATTTGAATTCGTTCAAATGCTTGTGTCGCATTACCACTTGGAATATATGATTTCCCAACTTCTTTTGCTTCAGACCAAGCTGAAGCTTTTTTTAATGCTCTCTGAATTTCATTGTTTTTCTCTTTTGGAAAAATCCTTTCAGTTGTGCTGGCAAGAGTTTTTTCAATATCTGCCTTAATGTCTGAAGTTAAAAACTCAGGTCTTTTTTGTTCGATTTCTTTTTTAACAATTTTCCAGTCGGTTTCAATATCTGCCCACACGCCACC
Organism: uncultured Bacteroidales bacterium; assembly: GCA_964473775.1. GTDB lineage: Bacteria > Bacteroidota > Bacteroidia > Bacteroidales > CAIWKO01 > CAIWKO01. The sequence goes on from CAYYQJ010000086.1 coordinate 622, forward strand.
TAAATCTTCAAATATTTCCTTTAACGGATTAGTGCCATTTAGCACATCAAAATCTGAAACTACTTTTATTGGAACATTGAGCTTTTTTAAAGCTTTTATAGCTATTGGTATTCTATGTTTACCGCCACAATGAATGAATAAAATATCAGGAACAATTGAACCTGTATTGTCAAATTGTGCGGATAAAATTGCTGAAAAAAATCTACAATCTGAATCACTTTCACAAATAACCACTTTTGAATGAAATAAGCCATTCAATACGTTTGAATGTCTTAGAAGTGAGTCGTTCCAAATACTATCTATATCAGAACTTGTTAAAGAACTAACTCTATTTATTAAGCCGTCCCTTTGTATTCGAATAATTTTAAGATTGTTGATGTTGGCATCTAAAAGCCCTTTAAGAAAGTCTTCACTATGCGTTGCTAAAAACAACTGTCTAGCAGATGGCAAATCCTTTGCAAGCATTTTACCCAAAAGTCTTGCTTGTGGTGGATGTAAAAACGCTTCTGGCTCATCAATAAATAAGATGGAGTGATTAGAAATAAAAGCATTTAAAAGAACACCAACAAAACTTCGCATTCCATCACCTTGTTGGTGAAGCAAATCCAGTTTTTCCAATTCTTTTAAATATGTCGAAGAAACTCTGTCTTCACCTGCCTTGGGCAATGGTTTTTCGCCAATATAGAGAGGAACTTCACTTCCAGCATTTCTATGAACTATTAAATCAGTGCCAAAGGCTTGTCTAAAATAGTCGCTAAATCTTTTTTCAAGTAAATCGTCCTTTTGCAAAAAATGAATAGGATGCTGAATAGCTTCTGTTGTCAGTTTAATATTTGGCGCTGGATTAGCTGCTTGAATCCTTTGTTCTGTGGATAATATATTAACAAACAAGGAATATAAATCACTTATTCCATTCTTGTAATTTGTCCACCATGTTTTTGCATTTGGTTCATAAATATTATACCCAAATCCTTGATAATGTGGGTCTGGATTATCACCGAAATGTTTCGTTGAGTATGATTGCAAATAACTAACGAATTCTGTTTCATCTCCTTCTTTTTCTATTGTAATGTCTTTTAAAACTTTTCCCTTATTTATTTTGGCTCTAAGAAGTGTCGCAGATTCTTTTAAAGATGCACTTTTTCCAGCATTGTTTGGCCCAACGAAAACTACAATGTCATCTTTCTCAAATTGCAAAGTCGTATCGTCACTAAATTTTATTTCACTTATCCAAATTCTTGTCGCCATATTATTTTGTTTGTTTAAAGTTCGTTGGTTGTATCGTCATAGGGTTGCCACTAACGGTTACGTATATGAAACGTTTGGCATTTCGAAGCACTTTCCTGTCAAGTTACAAGTGCCTATGATACGAGCTGAAACGCTCGATAACCCACTGACTGCCAAATGTTTTATATACGATGTTGTGTGCTGCCCTTCTTTCATTTTATTTTATCTATCAGTCATTTAGTGTCTGTTTTTGTCGTGCGTTGGCTTGGTGGCTCTTGTGCATTTTTTTGTTTGGATTTGCGTGTCGGCAAAAATGCAAATGTGCCACCAAAAGCGTAGTTTAATATGGAAAGTCAAAGTCATCATTATTACTTTCTTCAATATTTCCATTCTTATCTGTCATAGTTTTGGTCTTTCTTAAATGCATATGCGGTCTTTTGAATTTGTATTTGGTTGTGTCATATTTCACGTTGCATTTTGAACATTGAAAAATGTCATCACTTATTACTGTCATTTCAGATTTGCAATTGTAGCAAAAATATTCACCTCTTTCTAGGTGTCCTAACTTTTCTTTTACACATTTAACTAAGTTGTCGTGTATGTAACCTCCTGTCAGCTTTAAGTTCGATAATCGTCTTTCTAACATATTGTGAGAACAGCAACTTCCACAATTATCGCAGATAAATAAACCATTATCACAACGTTTTGAAACTCTGCTATCAATAATGCAATTACATTGTCCGTTAAGGCAATGATTAAGATAAATTTCGTGATTGTTTGAACATTCTTGATTTGTACAGTAAAATCTTACAACGGTGTGGGCTGCAAAATTGCTCGTATCAACTGGAAATAAAATGTGATTACAGTCTTGACAATATAACTTTTCAAGTAATCTATTAAAGCGATTGATAAGAGCTATGAATTGATAGTAATGCCCTTTGGGAATGTGGTCGCCAACTCTGTTGGTTTCATCAGTATTTAAGCCTAAAATTTCACAAAAGTCAAGCAATGTATATTTTTCCCACACGTCTGTTGGGTGGATTGTTTCGCATTTACTGAAACAAGGTTGTCCTCCACACCACCAAAACTTCTGTTTAAATATTTCGTGAGATTTGTTTGCTAATCTACCCTCACAAAACGATATTCCGTTTGGGATATTAGGAACTTCTGAATAACCTTGTTTTATGGTTCTTTTGAAATCTGCTAAGTGAATATTGTTTGTATAATTACTACCTTCAAAGTCAAGATAAAATCTATTCAATTTTGCGAATTCTAATACTTCTTTTTCATATTGAGAAGGAACACCCCATACTTTGGTTTCATTATTCCATTTTCTTCCAGATAGTGCTCTAACGGCTTCAACTAAATTAGGGTCGTACTCAAAACTAATAGCAAAATAAAACTTATTATCGCCATTTTTTACTTTAGAAATCACTCCACTTCTCCTCCAGTTATATTCAGCGGTAAGTCTGCCTAAGCACTTTTCAAAGTAATTTGATAGTCTAAAACGTCTTGTTTTATCAAGTATTATATCATTCAATATAACTGTCAAGAGTTCGCTATCAACAAAAAAACGGTTGTTTTGTTGATATGACAATAAGGCCTTAATTACAACGTCTGTTGAAATATCAATAGGTATCTCAGGATTGAATTTTAAATTCATTTTGTATAAATCTAAATCAAACCTTGTTAGTTCATTTAGCTTTTCAATGGTTAAATCAAATTGACCATTTGCTTTAATAAAAAACAATTTTCTTATTATTCTTACTTGTTCATCGGGGGCGAAGTAGATGAATTTCTGTTTTAGTAATTCAAAATCCAAAACATCTTCTTTATCTAATGCCCAAAGAATTACGTTATAAAAATCGTTTTTAAATAATTTTATCTGTTCTAAATGCAATTCGTTTAACTGCAACAGATATTTTATATGATTTAGCTGTTTGTAAAATATTATTCTATCCGTCGCCAAAACCTGCTTATGTAAAAATGAGAACAAAAAGACCGATATTTCTTCGGTGGTTGTTGCATTTTTTTTAACCCATTTATCTATATGAGCATAGTTTTCAAATTTATCTTGCAGCAATTCTTCAATTTGGTGTTGTGGAAATATTTTTGCTTTCCCTATTTCCCAGAATTTGAAGTATTCCGGTTGTTCAATTGTATCAAAAGCTTTATTATCGAATAAATTAAAATATTCTTGGTCTAAAAATTCAATTGCTAAGTCATAAAGCCAACTCAAAGAATTTATTTTGTCAGGTGTTACCTTTTCCGTTAAAATGTCTTTGATGAAAGCTTTATTTTCTGATATATTTTTAAATATCTTTTTGCAATCTTCTTTTTCAAGTTGGGGTATGTTTTTCTGAACGATATTTTGAGGAACATTTTTTACGTATCCTTTTAAGAATAAATCGTATTTCTGTTCATCATTGCTTTGGACATTAACATAGTTAGTAAATAATTCTAATAACTCATTACTCTTTTTATCTTTCCAAAACTCAATATCAAATAGGACTTCTACAATGTCAAAATAATAACTAAGTGAATTTTCTTTTTTAACTAATCCTTCAATTAAAGCAAAGCTCTTTTCAAAAGTATATTCGAAAGAATATACTTTTAAAAGTTCAATTTGTTTGTCTGTTTGTAGCTTAGTTAGGATTGATATTCGCTTTTCTATCTGAGTGTCTTTATCAAGAAAATATTTTAAAATAAATTCAAACGGTGCGTCTTCTACTATGCCTTTAACCCAAAGTTCTGGTTTAAATTCATCTGAACACTTTTGAGCAATTATTTTATGTATTGATTTTGTTACTTTGTTTTTATCAGTATCATTGAATTGATTGGGAATTAGTTGTAATAAACGATTGTAATTATTGAAATCATCGATATTTCTTATAGTGTCAAGTTGGTTAGCCTTTTCATTTAATTCAACTTCAATTTTTCGAGCGTATAAATTATCAAGTTGATTTTTTCTTTTTTCTTGTTCAGTTTCAGTTTCAAATTCAACAAATTGATATAGTTCTTTTATTTCGACAGAAGTAATATTTTCAATGTTGCTAAATTTATTATTCACATAGAAAGAGCCGAACTCTGAACCAAAACCAAATTTTAAAATACGGCTCAATTCTAATTTCCCTACTTCAAGAATATGTGCTTTTAGAACACTTTCAGGAATTTCATAATCTTCCATTTCGTTATACGAAATAAATTTAAACTTTTTCTGCTTCCAAATACTAAAGAGTATTTCTTCGTTCAAGTTTTCACCAAAATGAGAAAAGACTTTGTTCTGAATATTAGTTGATACGTCGCTTGAAAAATGCTTTGGAAGTGTTTTCTCAATTAGTTCGCAATAGGAAATGAAGTGTCCTCTGTCTAAGTCGTTGTCAAAATAATTAATGATAAAATTTGATATTTCTTCTTCGTTTTTGTCTTGAAAGAAATACTTTAAAGATAGTTCGATTAAACTAATCGATTGTATTTCTTTTCGGTGATATAGATTCCCTCGTTTCCCTCGGCCTGTTACTTCAACTTCTATTCTTACGCCGTCCATCTTACCTAAATGACTTAAAATGACTTTCCAATCATCTGAATTTCCAACTAATCGACTACTTTCAGCGGATTTCCTGTTTTTTGTTTTGTCATTTTTTGGTGAAAAGGCTATAGGCGTTCCTTTTAAAATCTTATCAGGATTAGTTGTAAAACTATTTATGTGAAGAAAAAACTCTTCTCCGTCAGGTGTTCCAACAACTCCAAAACCTTTGTCTTTGTCAAACCATTTTACAAGTCCAATTAACATATTATCGTGATTTCTGTGCGATTAGAGCAAAAGCAAATGTGCTGCAAGTGTGTTGGCTTGTGTGTCGGGTTGCAGCTCTTTTGATTTTGCTGAAGCGTTGGCATTTTATCTTTTATTTCTCTGTTCATTCTCTGTCGGCAGTATCGTCTCTTAGGGTAGCACACAACGGTTAGCAGCTATAATAATGTTGGTGATTTCGAAGCACAAAATACTGACCGCCACTACAAAATTTGTTACAAAGCACAAGGCTTCATTTAAACACAGAACCACCAATTTCTTGTAGGTGCTGTTATCGGCTGGTTTATCTCCCATACTTCTCATTCATTCTTCTTTTATACACAACCTCATCAGTGAAAAATTCATCATTAAAGTTAGGGAGTGGATTATAAACGTCATATTCAGTAAATTTATTGGATTTAATCAATAATTTTTCAAAGCATCTTAAAACCATTTGTTCAGGAGTTAGCCAATAATCGAAATTTTCAGAATATGGTCTGCTGTCAATTTCTTTTTTAATTTTCAACGTGGATAAATTGATAAACACACCGAATATATTTACGTATTTCTGAGTTAAGATTATAATTTCTTCCTTAAGTCTCTTCTTTGCCATTGATGAGGACCTATAATACTTGACGTTATACTTATCTGCAATTGACCCGAAGCTACAAAATGTTATTTTGGAATTGTTTTTATTGCAAGTATTTTCAAGAATGTCTATTAGAACTGACGATATGTTTTTGAAAGATGTAACATTTGACTTAATGAAAATTGTATTAGGATTTTCTGGCGGGATTTCTTCAAAATCCCATAATCCTATACAATGCAAATATACAATTTCACTGTAGTTTGCAATGTCAATTTTTAATAGGAGTTGTCTTATTGATTCACGCTTGTATAAGTCTGCAGTCTCAAAATCCTTGTTAATTTCTGACGAAATTGTTCTTGATAAGCCAATACTGGTCCATTCCTCTTGCTTTTGAAAATGACTTAAAAATTCAGCCCCAATTGAGCCAGATGCACCTGAAATCAAAATTAATTTTGATTTATTATTTTTTTCAGTCATCTTCAGTTTTACCTTATTTAAAATTATCAATATATTTTCTGATGATTAAGACTTTAGCACTTGTATCATCTGATTTAAATGTTCGTATATCGAAGTCATTTGCTCTATATCCAACATATTCAGTCGTTTCCCTTTTACTCTTGTCATAGCATATTGACCTGTGTGACATCCATTTAGTATTTTGAGTGTCACCAGAAAATATAACCTCAATAAATCCTGAATCGAAAAGGTGTTTTTGTTCTAAATTGAAATACTCAAATTTTAGATAGTTGCCAGCAATTGAGATAAGATTACCTCTGAATGAACCATGATATCCTCCATTATAATCGTAATTATCTCCTTCATATCTTAATTTTTCTCCATCAAAGAAGATATGGGAAAATGTAAACATAGTTTCTTCTCCTCCCCTCTTAAATGGTTCTAACCAATAACCTTCAGCATTGTGTTGGATATATCTCAAAGCCTTGCCATAACTAGATGTTATTTTTGCTATTAAAATTCCTGCAATAACTAACCCCGAAAAAACTTGAATGCAAACTAAAAGTCTTGAAAAACCAACTGGCCTAATATCGCCGTAGCCAGTTGTTGTTTCTGTAATTACACTAAAGTAGATTGAATCCAATAAGTTTACATTTACATATGTTGAGTCTGAGGATGGAACAATTATACCATGCTCAGGATAGTATTTGGAAATAATAAAATACCCAATTGAGAAAATTAAAGTTGTTACGATAGCAATCAAGGCTATTTGCCATCCTTTCACTCGGTCTATAAATGTATGAAGTTTGTGTGTGTTTATTGTCATTTAGAATGATTTTACTGTTCGAAAACTTGCCGATAACGGTTTGCCGCTTTGCGAAGGCGGGGATTATCAGCACTAAAATTCATTAGATGCACAAAGCTTAAATTTAGCACTTCACTGTCATAGAAGCACGAAACCCCCGCTTTTGCAAAACGGCTGTTAGCGGTAGTAATATTTTTAATACGGCATGTTTTGTTCATATTGCTCTCTCATTAATCCTTCATAGTAGTTTTCAATTTCGTCTGCGTAATCGGTGTATTTTGCAAAAACGTCAGACGTATGAAAAAACAAAGTCATACTTTTTTCTAGCAGTTCAGCGACATATATGACGTTAATTCGTTCTCCCTTTTTAAAAGATGGATTTTGCTCTTTGTCTACTGGATACCGAAATGCGTCAGAGTTTTTGTCAAGGAGATGAAATGTTGTGTTTAGTTTTTCAACTTCGTCACACAATTCTTTGAAGGATTTTTTATCGTCCTTTTCAACCTCAATTCCATACTTCGTTTTTAAAGTTTCAAATGTTTTGACAACGTGCATTTTAAATGCTTTAAATAAATTTTCGAGGTCATGAGTTCCTGCCTTGACATAGTCGTCCTTCTCCGAATACTTTGCAAAGTATCTAATATTTGTTTTTAGCCCCAACTCCATGCAATGTCTTGCAAGAAATAATATTGGGTAAGCGATGTAGTCTACATAAGAGTTGGTAACCAATACGTCTTTTAGTAAGATGTCAAAGCTCCTTTTATAACTTCCCAAATAGCTTGGAAAACTTAAGTAATAGTCAATAAAAGCGGTGAACTGATGTTCGGTTCGTTTATTTCTTTCAATCTGTGTCATGTTGTCAAATTATTACCGCTAACTCCTTTATCTATGCACCATATCTCACCAAAAGGTGTATATAGCCAACTATTCTGGCATGCTTTATACACCTTTGAGGTGCATAATTTTTTTTTCAAATTATCAAAGGGGCTTGAAATTTTTAGTAAACTCTGTTCGCATACGTGGGTATAGATTTCTGTCGTCTTACTGCTCTTATGCCCTAAGAGCTCTTGTATGTATCGAAGATCAGTTCCCGCTTCCAGTAAATGTGTTGCATAAGAGTGCCGCAACCAATGAAGCGTTACTGGTTTTTTGATTTTTGCATGATCGAGTGCATGTTTTAACACTTTTTGCAAGCTGGTTTCGCTGTACTGTGTACCAGGTTCCTGACCCTCAAACAACCAAATCCTGGGGCGATATATTTTATAATATTCCCGCAACATTACAATCACTTTGTCCGATATGGGA
>CAYYQJ010000087.1:0-8771 GCA_964473775.1 uncultured Bacteroidales bacterium
ACGTAACACCTCCGGGTTGGGATATTTGTATGCCGGGAGTAACACCTGACACTCAGCCCGGTTCTTGGGGAGTAACTTTGCCACCTTCTAATGGTAGCTCTTATATTGGATTGGTTAACCAACCCAGTACTGGTTGGCAAGAAGGAGCAGGACAAACTTTAAGTGCTCCAATGGTTGCAGGGACGACTTATAATTTTACAATTGACCTGGCCACAATGGCCTCAGCAGATCCTGCTACAGGAATTATATTACCTCCATATTGTGATTATTTACAGTTATGGGGCGGCATGTCGGGTGTTAATTCCGGTTGCGATCAGGCCGAATTGCTATGGACATCCCCTCTCATTACAAATTCAACCTGGATAACTTACAACCTGACTTTTACACCAACCCAAAATTGGGATCATATTTTATTATTAATTTATACCCCTGCCCCTGCTTGTACAGATGGTCAATATCTTTTAATGGACAATATGTCTCCTATTCAACCTTTAGCAGATGTACCTCAATACACATGGAATGATGTTTGTTTTGGTTCGACTGTTCAATTTAATGATAATTCAACATCTTTTGCAGGAGTTATCAATGGATGGCTTTGGGATTTCGGGGATGGGACTCCAACAACAACTGTTCAGAATCCTTCGCATAATTATACGGCACCAGGTACTTATAATGTGACTCTTACAACATATAGCACTGTACCTTGCACAACCAGTGTTGTTCACGCTGTTAATGTATGGGCCTTGCCTTCAGTTACTGCAACAGCAACACCTTCCCAAATTTGTGCAGGACAAAGTTCAACACTTGACGCAAGTGGGGCTGCTACTTATTCATGGCAACCCGGTAACTTAACAGGTGCAAGTGTAAGCGTTTCACCTGCTGTTACAACTACTTATTCTGTAATAGGAACCAGTGCCGAAGGATGTACAGGAAACACAACAGTAAATGTGGATGTGGTGCAAAACATTGTCATAACAGCCAGTGCTAACCCTTCTACGGTTTGTACAGGGCAACCCTCTGTTCTTACTGCGAATGGCGCAACTACTTATACCTGGGATCCGGGTGGATTGGCGGGAACTAGTGTGACTGTCAACCCAACCACTACTACAACATATACTTGTACAGGAACCACAGGGTTAGGTTGTTCCGGAGTAGGAACAGTTACTGTAAATGTTGTTTCGGATATTACTGTTACTGCTATTGCTAATCCTTCAATTATTTGTGCAGGCCAGAGTTCTACCATCACTGCCAGTGGTGCAATTAATTATATTTGGCAACCTGGAGCCCAGGCCGGAAATAGCATTACTGTATCCCCACTAACAACCACAATTTATTCTGTAACCGGTGATAATAATGGCTGCAGTGGCAATTCTACTGCAACGGTAAATGTTTATCCCAATCCTGACATTGTGATTGATGCCGATATTTATAAAGGCTGTGAAGATTTATTGGTTCATTTTTCTGATTTAAGTAATATTCCTACTGCAACTTCCTGGTATTGGAATTTTGGTGATAATGGATTTTCTTATCAGCAAAACCCTAATCATTTATACGTTGATCCAGGTCTATATGACGTTTCATTAACGCTGACAACTTCTTATGGTTGTACATCCACTCTGGTTTGGACAGATATGATTACGGTTTGGAAACTGCCTTATGCATACTTTACTCCAACTCCTGATATCGTTTCAGAATTAGCTCCAACAATATTTTTTAATGATCAATCATTAAATGCAGTAGGATGGAATTGGAATTTTGGTGATACAAACTATATCAACAACATTTCAAATCTGCAATTTCCGATTCATGATTATACTGACACCGGTTATTATACAGTAACTCTGGTTGCCACAAGTGAATTTGGTTGTACAGACACCATTCGACAAAACATTTATGTTGATCCAAACGTTTCTTTTTATATTCCTAATGCTTTTACTCCCAATGGAGATGCAAAAAACAATGTTTTCTTTTGCAAAGGAGAGGGAATCAACTGGTCAACATTTAAAATGAGGCTTTATGATCGTTGGGGAAAAATTATTTGTTATACTGAGGACCATGAAGCCGGATGGGATGGAAAAATAAATGGTAAGAGTGCGGAAGAAGGAGTTTATCCATGGCAAATTACTTTTACGGATGTGAAATTTAAAGATCATAGTTATAAAGGCACTGTGGTATTAATTAAATAAATGCAGAGTACCTTCCAATTATAACATGAGACATATTAACCCAACCATTCCGGTTGGGTTTTTTTATTAATTTTGTCTTCGGTTTTTATTTTGATTAACCAACATTTATATCATTTGCAGAGATCACATTTATTGTAAAAGGAATTTATTGATTACTGGAATTACTTTTTTTTATACTTTTATAAATTATTTCAAAAAAGTAAAAACGTCAAACTAATAAGAATAAAACAACCTAATTTATTAGATGAAAAAAAACAGTACCCTGAAAGGAAACCAAACAAGTTCTCTAAATAAAGCAAAAACGGAACCCGGTTTTAAGCAACAAAAGCAAAACAACTCCCTTCAAAATCAAAATATATTTTCTTCGAAATGGAAAGTAGGAATTTTCCTTTTTATTTTGGTTTTCACTGTTTTTGGAAATTCTATTAAAAATAAATACTCTTTTGATGATGATTTTGTGACTTACAACAATCCTCAGATTAAAAAAGGATTTAAAGCCATACCTGAAATTTTTACAACTCATTATGCAAATACAGCGAAGCAAAACTACGAGTATCGTCCTATTGTTAAACTAAGTTTTGCTATCGAATATGCTTTATTTAAAGAGAGTCCGCATGTAAGTCATTTTTTTAATGTCTTTTTATTTTTCATTCTTTGTCTGGTAATGTATCTTTTATTGGCAAAACTTCTTATCAATTATCATCCGTTGATTCCGCTTTTAACTGTGGTTTTATTTGCTGTTCATCCTATACATACCGAAGTGGTTGCCAGTTTGAAAAATCGTGATGAAATACTGTGTCTGATAGGGGGGTTGCTCTCTATTTATTCTTTTATCCGGTTTGCAGAAAATAAAAAATGGAAATGGATTTTGGCTGGTCTCTTTTGGTTGATATTCAGTTATTATTCCAAATCAAGTACTATTGTTTTTATTGCATTGATACCTCTTACTCTTTATTTCTTTACAGACTTAAAGTTACGTCAGCTTCTTTACATTTTCGCAGGTATTTTTGTTCTTATTGTAATGCTTAGGATATTGCCACGAACATTTCTTACTCAATCAGATCGTGAGATTTTGTTTTTCGAAAATCCTCTTTACTTCCAAAAAGGCTTATTGTTACGTTTGGGGACTGCATTTATTTCCATGTTGTTTTATTTTAAAATAATGGTATTTCCACATCCATTATTGTTCTACTACGGATATGATCAAATTCCGGTTTCTACCCCAATGAATCCCTGGGCTATATTGTCAATAATATTGTGTGGCATTATGTTGTTCTTTGCAATAAAACTCTTTAAACGTAAACATGTTTTGAGTTTTGCCATTTTGTATTTTTTCATAACCATATCGTTGTATTTAAATTTAATAAAACCTCCTCCGGGAATTGTTGCAGAACGATTTTTATTTACCCCTTCTGTAGGATTTTGTCTGGCAATTATCATAGCCTTGTTCATGCTCTTTAAAATTGACGTATTTCAGCGCACCACTTCATTAAGTGCTTTCAAAAAACCCATCTGGCTTTTAGTATTAATAATTATTCCTTTTGGTGTAAGGTCAATGGTGCGTAATGCCGATTGGCAGGATTTTGAATCATTGTATAAACATGATATTCCCTATCTGGAAAATTCAGCCAAAGCCAATTCTATTTATGCATCACTGCTTTATGAAAAGACTTTTAAAAGTAAGGACAAAAAGAACATGCCTGTTTATGCCAATGAAGCCAGAAATTATTATAAAAAAGCCATTTCAATTTATCCTCAATACACTACCTGTTGGAATAATTTAGGAGTTTTGGAATTTAAGTATTTCGGGAATACCCATGAAGCCATTCATTGTTGGTTACAAGCCATAAAATGGGATACTGAATATACTGAAGCTATTTTTAACTTAGCCTCTGCTTATGAAGAAAATAATCAATTGGATTCAGCTGAGATGTTGTTTGCCAAGACCATCAAAATTAAAGAAGATTTCACTCCTTCCTATTCTAAGTTGGGCGGTATTTATTTCAGGCAAGGAAACATGCAAAAAGCCATAGAAATTAACAACAAGCTTATGAAAGTTAACCCCACCACTGATGAGCCTTTTATCAATATGGGCAATTATTATCTACAGCTAAAAGATACAATAAACGCTATTGCTATGTGGGAAAAGGCAATTGAAAAACAACCCGCCAACGAGGGGCTGAATAACAATCTGGCAAGATATTTTAATCACATTGGTGATAGTAAGAAAGCCAATTATTATAGCAATTTGGCACAACAGAACAGAAAGCAAGGGAATTAGGCAGCTATTGTTATTGAATACCGGGTAAAATTTGCTTCGCAGATAAAATTGTTCTATTCGCAGAAGGCGGGATAGCTTTCGCAGATAATGCCGCAACCTTCGCAGATATAGGAACAATGTTCGCAAGTGGCGAGGTACTGTTAGCAGATAGTGAAGTTGTGTTAGCAGATGGTGAAGTTGTGTTAGCAGATGGTGATGCAGTCTTCGCAGATGCCGGAGTTCTGTTAGCAGCCAAAATTGTTCCGTCCGCAGCTAAAATTGTTCTGTCCGCAGGCAAAATTGTTCCGTCCGCAGCCAAAATTGTAGTCATATTTTGGCTGCTAAGACATGATTTTCAGTAATTAATAGAATTTTGACATCAAAGAACAAAAAACACAGGATATCTAACAAAACTTACATATAAAAATAGCAAACCCCAGCATTCACCAATTTCCGGTTTTTGATTGATAATCCATCCAATTTTGTAAAAAACAAAATTGAACCTGATGCAGAAATTGTTTTTATATCTGCTACATGAGCCTCAAAATAACCTTAATAAAAACACCACATTGCGAAAAAAAGCCATAGTGTTAACCGTTTAAATCCTTATGTTTTTTAAACCAACCGGAATTAATAATAATATATTGTGATATTGAGAGATTGGGAAGGCAGATTAAGGAAGGGATATTTCTAAAAAAAAATCAGTCAACAACCTCATCTGCTTTGCAGATTGAAGACTGTTGACTGACAATTTATCTGATTTACTTTTATTAGGGCAATGTCTTAATCACAACCACATCCACATGAATGTCCTTCTTCATGTCCATGGTCTTGATGGATGTGTCCATGCTCAAGTTCCTGCTCGGTGGCTTCTCTGATTCCAACCACACTTCCTTTAAAATGGAGATTAACTCCTGCCAAAGGATGATTAAAATCCATAGTGATACTTGTTTCGCTGATGCTTTTAATTATGCCATTGAAATGATGACCATTTTCGTCTTGCATAGGCAATACATTTCCAACTTTAATAACTTCATCATCCATAACACCGTCTTGTTGGAAAACTGATAATGGCAATTCCACTATTCCCTCTTCATCCAATTCGCCGTAAGCTTCGGCTGCTGTTACACTAAAAGCAAAATTATCACCCACTTTCAGGTTACCTACATTTTGTTCAAACCCGGGAATTAAATTTCCCGCGCCAAACAGAAAAGTGAATGGTTGATTTTCGTTTACTTCCTCAATAAGGGTTCCATCAACATCGTTTTCGGTCAGTCGATAGGTTAGAGATACTACTTTGTTTTTTTCTGCTATCATTTTTAATTTTTTTGCAAAGGTAAAAATAATTGATTGATTTCGGGGCAATGTGGAGTTAATTGAGTTGATTAAATTGATTGATTTTCTTGTGCTTCATAATTTCATTGAGCCTATGGGATATTGGTTATGGGGTGATTGAGTAATTTCTGGTACAGCTTAAGAAAGATTTGGGTTCCTTCAAAATTCAGATATTTAAGTCTTTTACAATTTTTCTTTTACTGACAATGTTTTCTTTTCCACAAGTTTTTGCTCCCGAATTTAAAATATTCGTACTTTTGTAATTATGAAAATGAAATCTCAGATTACCACAGCTATTTTTATTACTATTTTGCTATTGAATTGTTTTAATGGATATTCCCAACGGAATTCGTCTCTGCCAATTCCCATGCCTAACCAATCAGCCCTATCACATTCCAAAACACCTAATGATACTTTATTGCCTGGAAACCTTCCCTTTGTAACCACACCGGAATATGTGATGCTGAAATCAGAAAATGGTGGTTATATTCTTGGCACCAATGGTTGGAATGATAAATGCAAATGCGAGCAATTTAAGGTTACATACAATTATAAAATTGAAGGTGCCATTTATTGGTTTGGCTATAAGTATATCATTGACACTGGCCTCGTACAGTTTGGCATCTGGAATATGGATGGTACAACAGGCACCATACATGATACTAACAACCAGGCTTGTCCGGGCACTTTGTTTGTTTCAATTACTGATACTACCACTCATATTGATATCACTTCTTCTATCGATCAAGCCTATATTGCCATGTTCCCTATACCGGTGCTTGTAAGCTCCGATTATTGTATCGGATTTGATATGAGTAAAATTAAATCAGATTCTATTGCTTTGGTAAGCACCAAAACAGGTCAGGGAGGCAATCGCGAACTTGTTTGGGAACAATGGAGTGTTAACGACAAATGGTACACACTTCAGGGTGCGCAGTGGGATGGCGGCACATTAGATGTCGATGCAATGATTCTCCCAATTATTGATAACACTGCAGGTTGTGTTGAAAATGGCGATTTTATTTCAGGCATTAAATTGAGTCAATCATATCCAAACCCGGGTAAAGATGAATGTATTATAAGCTACGAATTTGCAACTCCACCTGCATCAGCCAGTTTAGAAATTCTCGATCAGGGAGGAAAAAGAGTGTATTTAAATCAAAACATAAAATCCGGTCAGGGCGTAAATACTACAGTTGTTGATGTTTCCGGTTTTAAAAACGGTGTATATTTTTACATTTTATCTTCCGGGAAATCGCGCTTAGCGAAAAAAATGATTATCAGCAGATAATATCTTTTTACTATTTTAGTTTATTACACGTTATCCAATTCTAACGTGCATTTTGTATGAGACAGCTTGTTTTATTCTTTCTGATTTATTTGACAATCCCTTTAGGAAATTTTCATACAAAACCTTCCTTAAAATTTAATGCTATGAAACAAGAAAAAACTACTGCAACAGCCACTTTGGCTGGCGGTTGCTTCTGGTGTATGGATGCTATTTTTACTCAGATAAAAGGTGTGGAATCAGTAATTTCCGGTTATACAGGCGGAACTGTCAAAAACCCAACCTATGAGCAGGTTTGTTCAGGTACCACGGGACATGCAGAAGCCATTCAGGTGAATTTCGATCCCGGTCTGATTAGTTATAAAGAGATACTGTTAATCTTTTTTGCTTCACATAATCCAACCACACTAAATCGTCAGGGGGCAGATATGGGAACTCAATATCGTTCAGCAATTTTCTATGCCGACTCCACACAAAAAAAAGAAGCCGAAGATATGATTACTACCCTCACCAATCAAAAAGTGTTTGACGAAAAAATTGTCACCAAATTAGAACCTTTAGCCATGTTTTATAATGCCGAAGATTATCATCAGCATTACTATGCGAAAAATCCACACGCCGGTTATTGTACCGTAGTAATAAATCCTAAAGTTTCGAAAATAAGAAAAGATTTTACGAAGTATTTGAAGGAATAGGTAATTGGGTTAATTAAGGTATTAAATCTCTATCAATTTTGCTCTTCCCTCCCCCATCTTCCGTCTTCGGGCTGCCAACTTCCGTCTTCCAACAATTACAATTCCCAATTACAATTCCCCTTCAACCACTCATACCATTTTTCCATTCCTTCTCCGGTTTTTACCGAAACTTCAAAGAATTCCAAATGATG
Source organism: uncultured Bacteroidales bacterium (assembly GCA_964473775.1). Taxonomy (GTDB): domain Bacteria; phylum Bacteroidota; class Bacteroidia; order Bacteroidales; family CAIWKO01; genus CAIWKO01. Next base: position 7,956 of record CAYYQJ010000087.1, read on the forward strand.
GTTCACTTGCAGGGCATATTTTTTGGCTTGTTCCACACTGAAATCCACATAAGGCAGCAAATCAGTTTTATTAATGATGCAGATATCCGCAGAGTGAAACATCGTAGGGTATTTAATTGGCTTATCATCTCCTTCAGTAACACTGATTACTACCACTCTTTTTGACTCTCCTAAATCAAACAAAGAAGGACAAACCAGATTTCCCACATTCTCAATAATCAACACCGAATCCTCCTCCGGATTCAATTCCTTCACAGCCTTGTTCACCATATCTGCATCCAGATGACAACCGTTGCCGGTATTAATTTGTACAACAGGAATCTGTAAAGCATCAATACGATTTGCATCGTTCATGGTTTGTTGGTCGCCTTCAATCACATAAATAGAAATATCGGCACCAATATCTTTTATCGTCCGTTCCAGTAAACTGGTTTTTCCCGACCCGGGTGAACTCACCAGATTTAAAGTAAAAATATTTCTGGCTTCAAAATATCCACGATTACGTTCTGCCAGCAGGTTGTTTTTCTGAAGTAAATCCTTTTCAATTTTTATTTCTTTCCCATGCGAATGCTTATGGTCGTGCTTATGCGATGCATGTTCGTGTGAATGATCATGATCGTGTGCATGGTCCTTATGGTCATGATTATGAGCATAGGCATGATGATGCTCATGTTCATGTTTTTCATCATCATGCTCATGCGTATGATGATGTGTATATTTATGATTATGATCGTGTTTATGAGAAATATCGTGATGATGTTCTTCGCCGGGTTTATGAAAAGTAGTTTGGTTGTCGCCTTCGCAGCCGCAGGTATC
>CAYYQJ010000088.1:0-8766 GCA_964473775.1 uncultured Bacteroidales bacterium
GCAATGAAGCCATCGTCAGACGAACTATTGGCAACCCTGAATTCAACTTGCGCGTTTTGGGTGTGGAACCCGATTTTGGATACACTATACATGTAACATTGAAGAAAGAAGGATATTTTATTGAATGCGAAGTTTACGCAGCAAACTTCTCGACGCTGGAACCAAGTTTTAACTGGGCTGACGAGCACAAGAAGAATGTTCAGGAATTCACCACAGGCGAAACTATGGATAAACAGGCCATTGATCTTTACAAAAAAGCGCCTCTTCCTCCGGTTTTGTTAGACTTTAAAACTTTGTTGCATACAAAATAAGAATCGTTTTATTCAAAGCTCAGCCTTTAAAAAACCGGCTTCTCTTATTGATAAGTTATAGTTCCCAGCTTTAAAAACCTGGGGACATTAATTTGTTTTTTTTCTTTACCCGTGTAATATATCAGACAGGCTTTTCCACTGTATTTTGGGGGTTTGATGCCTGATTTGTGTTCAGTAAATTCTTCGCTTTTGCTTGTATTGCTATCCCAACTGCTTGCCAACATGATACTATAAGTGGTTTTTCCTTTTCTGACGATTTTGAAATTGGACAGCTTGTTTTTTTGTTTTTCAACGAATAATTTTTCGCCAACCCAAACGCTGTCAACATGAATATAATTTATGGTATCATTGCTTTCCAGATAAATGATATAGTTGATACCATAGCTGCAACAAACTCCGCTAACCCAATGTTGTTCGGTTGCATTCAGGAATTTTATTTTCTGGGCAAAACCATTTTCAAACACAAATAAAATGATGAATAAGAACAGGAGTTTCTTCATTGCCTGGTTTGATTTATGCGATAGTTCAGGGCCAAAATCATTTCCGCTAGCTTCATTAGCTAAGGAAAAGTAGTCTGTTGAGTTTGTGGAATCAATCCTGATGTTTTATAATTGATATCGCTGCCATAGCCAACATAAGGATAAATTTTAAAATAATAGAGCTTGTTGGCTGTTAAATTGGTAAAAGTTACCTCCTGAATTCCATAAGGCACATTTTTGTGAAAATAACTATCGTTTATGGTTACACCATCCACAGGAGGCTGAATATGATTGTAACCAACCGAATCCATAATAATCAGATAACCGTCAGGAAGATTACTGCCTGTGGCGTCAGTCCATTGGAGTTTAAGACTGTGTGCAGAAAAATCAGAAGCATAATTAGTGGGTTCAGGCAATATGCCGGTGGTGGGAGCCCAAATGGCTGTTACATATTCAGGATGGTCGATAAATGGATTTCTATTGTGCTGCAATGCATAAACGGCATTGTTTCTATTGATCTCCTTGGTACTAACGGGGTCGCTACTGTTCCAAGCAAGCAACATATCGATAAACCATTGTTTGTAATTATTGGTGTTTGTATCAATAATATACTTGGCTTCGGTTGTAGAATAGTGTCGAACCCAGTTAGCAATATCATCTTTATAACGTGTGGCAGCATACAGATAAGCTCTGGCAAAATCTCCCTTATATTCATTAATAGGTTCGAAAACAATACCTACATATCCTGAAATAGAAGAATATCCTACTTTGGTTCCGTTGGTGGAAGTAAAAGTGGTGGTTCCAACCTGTCCTAAAGGATGGGCACTTTTATAATTATTCACATACTGGTCGGCAGGAAACATTTCATGCAAATCGGAGTATTGAGGATGCGTTTCATCGTCTAAACCACCCCACCACGAATTGGGCAATACATGCTCACGCGAATAACAATCGCCTTCGGAATTCGCGCTACCACATTGGTTGGTAATAAGGGTATAAGTATAAGCAGGAGTACCGCCCGGAACATCGGAATACATATCCCAGATTTTGGTGTTATTTGGAACAGCACGTACATCAGTGGTGGAAAATGCACTCCAGACTGCAGCGTAGCTTAATTTAACATGACCGGTTTTTATGATGGTTTTTAATGCCGACCTTAGATTGTCGCCGGTTAAACCGGAAGCTGCATCATAATACCCCGCAGGTATTTGCGCTAAGGCTATCCTGATAAGAAACAAAAAAGTAAATAACAGTAAAGAAAGTTTTTTCATTGCGTTTTAGTGTGGCTATAGTAATAAAACTATGCATGATTTTAGTTATGCAAAATTACAAAAAAAACTGCGGAAATCGTTTATGACAAATGTCGGGAGTAAAGCAGTCCTAATCGAAAAGGGCTATAATACTTTTGCTCTTGGGGATAGTTGCTTTAATTTCTCCAATAGTTCGGCATAGTTGGTGGTGATGGTGGGGATAAAAATAACGTTGGAAGAATAGAACTTAGTGCCCGCCCATTTGCTGGGAATGAAGTAATCTATTTTAGTATAAACATCACCTATCAAAACCCATGTCCCTGCATATTTTTTATGAATGATGGCTATTTCATCGAAGTTGCAATGCCTGTCGTAATAATCAGAACGCTGAATTAGTTTGCCTTCTTCAATATAATATTTCGTCTCCCCGAATTCTATGTACCTATCGTTTTCGCGAAGAACACGAAAATATAAGGCTCCAAAAATAATAATTGTTGAGATGAGTAAAACATAAACAGGCACTTCTATTTCCAGGATATAAATAATGGCTATTTGCCATGCCATCACAATAATAAACAATATGGAATAAAGTATTGCCCGTTGAGTGTTCAGCCTTTTCAGATAGGGGCCCATTTGGTTTTCATCCACCTTATATCTTGTTGCTTCTTCGGTCATTTTATATTGTGAATGGCTTCAATTTCAAACTTCTTACATAGGGTCCACATCAATAACCACCCTTATGCTGCTGTGTTTCTTTTGAAACAAAGCAATTTCTTCTAATATCTTAAGTTTGTTTTTAGATAGATTCATGTCTCTGTCTAATTTCAACATGATGTTTTTCAGATAAAGATTTTTAATGCGGCCCACCACAGGATATTCAGGGCCATAAACTTTTTTGGGGAAGAGGAGTTTTAAATCATGAGCCAGATAAGTGGCTGCATCATTCAGGGTATGCGTATCCTGATGTTTCAGTGTGATTTGAATCAGTTTGCAATAAGGCGGATAATTGAATCGCATGCGTTGCTCCAATTGCATGTTGCACATGGCTGTATAATTATTCTGCAACACCAATTGTATGATGGGATGCTGCACATGATAAGTTTGAATAATCACCTTGCCTCTTTTGTTTCGCCTGCCTGCCCTGCCACTCACTTGCGACATCAACTGAAAGCTGCGTTCGTGCGAACGAAAATCAGGATAATTCAGCATATTATCGGCATTCAAAATGCCTACCAATGCCACATTATCAAAATCCAATCCTTTGGTCACCATTTGAGTTCCTATCAATATCTGGGTTTTACGGTCTTCGAAGTCGTTTAATATTTCCAGATACGAATTCTTGGTTCGGGTGGTGTCTAAATCCATGCGCACCACTTTATTTTCGGGAAACATCAGGGCAGTTTCTTCTTCAATGCGCTCGGTGCCCACGCCTTTGGTAAGCAACTGTGTGCTTTTACAGGCCGGACATTCTTCGGGTATCTGGGTAGAATAGCCGCAGTAGTGGCATTTCAGCATGTTGATTTGCTTATGATACACCAGAGTTACATCACAATGTTTACACGAGGGCACCCAGCCGCAATCGTTGCATTCAACCCTGGTTGAAAATCCCCTTCGGTTCTGAAACAAAATCACCTGCTCCTGATTTTTCAGACTCTCATTCATTTCCTTAAATAAAACATCAGAAAAGAAAGATTTCATCCGCTTTTGCCACACCTGTTCTTTTAGATTAACCAACACAATTTCCGGATAAGCAATATTACCATAGCGCACATTCATCTCCGTAAGAGCATACTTATTTGTGAGCATATTAAAATAAGTTTCCACCGAAGGGGTTGCTGAACCCAATATGGTTTTAGCTCCATGCAGATGAGCCAGATAAATGGCAGCATCGCGACCATTGTAGCGTGGCGAGGGGTCGTTTTGTTTAAAAGAAGTGTCGTGCTCTTCATCCACAATTACCAATCCCAGTCGCGAGAAAGGCAGAAACACTGAGGAACGTGCCCCGAGAATAATATCATACGAATTGAGCAACTGATTTTCTGCATCATCTTTCACAATACGATTCCATACCTCCACTCTTTCATCATGATTGTATTTTGAATGATACACACCCACCTGTTTGCCGAAATATTTACGCAGGCGGTTGATAATTTGTGCCGTCAAAGCTATTTCGGGCAACAAAAAAAGAACCTGTTTTTGTTGTTGCAGGGCTTCTTCTATCAGTTTGATATAGATTTCGGTTTTTCCGCTGGAAGTAATTCCATGCAGCAACACCACATCATGACTTTCGAAATGAGTTTTAATCTGAGCATAAGCTTGCTGCTGTACATCGCTCAATTCAATATCGTTTACCTCGGCATGGCTTTCGATGTCTTTTAAACGACTGAGGGTTCGTTCGTAAATTTCGAATACGTCTTTTTTAATCAAAGCATTCAGTTGCACGCTTGAGGCTTCTGCCATTTCCAACAGGCGGGGGCGGCTGATGTGTTCGGTTTTTACCTCCGCAAACCGACTGAGTTGCAGATAGGCCATTATAAGCTTCACCTGTTTGTAGGCTTTGGTATTCAACTCACTCAGCAGTTCGTTCAACTGACTTTCTTCGTTAAATCTATCAGTAAGTCTTACACAAATCTCTGTTTTGGGTTTGTATTTTTCGTAAAGTTCTTCTTCTATCAACACCACTTTTTTTTCAATAAGTGTATTGATTAAAGGGATGATGGTTTTTTGTTCCACAATGTCCGATATCTCCGTAAGGGTAAGCTTCTGACGTATATCCAATGCCTCGGCTATCAGAAATTCTTTATCGCGCAAAGCATCAAAATTGCGGTCGAAATCGGGATGCAACACTATACAACTTTCGCTGGCAAGCTTGAACGAGGAAGGCAAAGCGGCATTCATCACCTCGCCCATGCGGCACATATAATATTGCGCCACCCATTTCCAGAAAACAAACTGCAGCGGATTAACAATAGGCTTTTCGTCGAGCACAGTCAATACGTATTTAGGTGTATAACCCTGAGGAACTTCCTCATGTATGCGATACACCAAAGCCGTATATATCTTGCGTTTACCAAACTGAACCACCACCCGAATTCCTGTTTTGATGCTATCGTTCATCTCAAACGGAACCCTATAGGTATAAAACCCGGGCAATGGCAAAGGAAGTATTACCTCAACAAAAAGCGTGGTACGTTCCATGGTTTACATCGACAAAATATGCGCCATATCGAGGCTGCTTTGATTGATGGTGAGATGATGTTTGGTGGCTTTTTCGAAAGGAATATACGATGTTTTGTTGTTTTGTTGACCAATCATGATGCCTCTTTTGCCATCGAGCAATGCATTAACCGCTTCATAACCAAGACTGCTTCCCAACACCCTGTCCATACAGGTAGGGTTTCCGCCGCGCTGCATGTGACCAATAATAGAAACACGGGTATCATAAAAATCAAACTTTTCTTTCACCTTGCGGGCTACTTCAAATGCCCCACCCTGGTCGTCGCCTTCTGCCACAATGATGATTCCTGAGGTTTTATTTGCTCTGCGGTCGTGTTCGAGGCGGGCAATCAAATCGTCTATGCTGGTTTGAGTTTCAGGAACCAAAATATCTTCGGCACCTCCTGCAATGCCTGAACGCAAAGCAATAAATCCGGCATCGCGCCCCATCACTTCCACAAAAAACAAGCGGTTGTGTGAGTCGGCGGTATCGCGAAGCTTATCCACAACTTCCACCACTGTGTTGATGGCGGTGTCGTAACCTATAGTAAAATCAGTTCCATACAAATCATTATCAATGGTTCCCGGAACACCCACTATGGGAATGCTGCATTTTTGTTGCAGTGCAATGGCTCCTCTGAAAGTGCCATCGCCGCCTATCACCACCAGTCCATCCAAAGCGGCTTTGGTGAGGCTTTGGGCAGCCAAATTCAGGCCTTCTTCGGTACGAAAAAACTCGCTGCGGGCAGTCTTGAGTATGGTGCCTCCTCTTTGTATGATGTTGGAAACTGAATGATTGTCCATGGGTTGAAAAGCTCCTTCTATCAATCCTTCGTATCCACGCAAGATACCAATCACTTCCAGTTTGCGGTAAATTCCGGTGCGAACCACAGCCCTGATGGCAGCATTCATCCCCGACGAATCGCCTCCTGAAGTAAGCACTCCTATTCTTTTTATTTCTTCCATTTTGATTAAAATTTATCGATAACAAAATTAGTGTTTATTGAGAAGAAAAGAGGGGAAAGTTTATAAAGTTTATCAAGTTTATCAAGTTTGTAAAGTTTATCAAGTAACAAGGTTATTGGAGTTGCAATTTAAGGAAATGTAATGGCATATCCCTGCAAATAAAACCTTAGTAAAAACCCAATAATCCTTATACAAAAAACCTTAATCCCTTTGTTTCCGTCTTACTTCAACCCTATAATAGTCATGATTGGCCGGAAACCTACCATTGGACTTACGGAATATGGAGCGGTTGATTGTATCTGTATTTCGGTTTCGCTGCTGTTCCAACTGCCGCCTCTAACCAGGTTTGTATCGCTGACCATTTCGGCTACGTTGCCCGACATGTCGTAGAGTTTCCATTCGTTGGCACGGAATTTTTTAACGGCTACAGGTCCGGTGGTTTGCCCATCGGCTTTGAATTGTGCACGATAGTTTCCTTTTTTATCTTTGGTTGAAGGGCTGCCCCAGGGATAATAACTGCCTTTAAATCCGCCAAGTGCAGCATATTCCCATTCGGCATTGACGGGTAAACGAAACTGAACTGAATGCTCTGAGTTGGATGTTTTAGCACTAAGCCATTTGCAATATAATTTTGCACCTTCTCTGGAGATATTAACCACAGGATGGTCTTTTTTATGAATGTAGGTGTTGGCATACTCAGCAAATTTTCCATCCGCTGCTTTTAGCCATAACGTAGTATCAATTTTTGCGATTTCATATTCTTTGGTTTTGCCTTTGGCTTTAAGATCGTTGAGAAATTCAAGATACTGACCGTTGGTAATTTCTGTCTGCGAAATAAAAAATGCCTGAACGGTTTTGGGTTCACCATTGATTTGCATTGTGCCCGGAGGAATGAATGAATATCCTTTGGGTGCTTTAATAAAAAATCCTTTATCGGGATTTACAGCGCCGGTTGCAATAATAAAAATTCCGATAAGGAGAATTAAAAGAGTTGTTTTAGTTTTCATTTTTATCAATAATCATTTTTCTTAGTTATCAGGGTTTTTAGTAACCGCCCCGTTTTTCTTAGTTGTGTCTGGACTGCCCAAAATCCGACATCAAAGATATATTTTTTTTCGCAAAAAAATTCTAAAACACTTCCGAAATAATTTTCATTTTTATTCATTGAAAGCTCCCATCATCTTAATTCAAGTTCTGATACCACACAAATAACCCTATTTATTTTTCTTTTCACATCAAAATATTCTAAAAAACCTTCAAAAAACCCACAATAGCACACTAAAAATCAATCTCCATTAAATCAATTTCTTACAAATCTAAATGACACAAAACAGATGATGAAAAGGTCGAAACACATTGAGGAAAGGTGAAAACGCATTGAGAAAAGGTGATTTCGCATTCTGTTTGAGTGAAAACACATTGCGAAAAGTAGAAAACGCATTGCAAAAAGGTCAAAACGCATGACGTTTGCCAGGAAAACAGATGGTGAAAAGTAGAAAACACATTGCGAAAAGTAGAAAACACATGACGAATCATCTAAAACACATTGCGAATCATCTAAAACACATTGCGAAAAGCACAAAACGCATGAAGAAAAGCACAAAACACATTGCGAAAAGTGCAGACCTCTTATCACATTATTCATAATCAATAAGATAAAGCCTGAAACGTTTTGCAAAAGGTGTTTTTTGATATGAAAAGTCTTTATCCGCATGAATATATGCTCTTTACAATATCATTACAAAAACAGCTCTTCCTGATTCAGACTATCATCATCAGGAAGAGCCGTTTTCTGAAAGTATTACAGTGGTATTCCGGAAACCCATATACTCCAGGGTCCGTAAGTGCCGCCTTTTAAAATCTGGCGACTACGATACCATAGGGGCACATCGGATTTTTGATTTCTTTCTTCAAGAATACCAGATAAAGTACTTGCGTAATTCTCGAAAGTTTTGCCTCCGTCTTTACTTTCGTGATATTAAAGTTATATGAAACAACACCTTACACAAACTGGATAGAGGATTAGCAAGAATGAATCTTTAATTATGTTTGTGAATGATCCACAAAGCGCCATCCCTTATTCCTTTTCCTTATTCCCTCTTCTCTTAAAAAGGCAAATCGCCATCCAAATCAGATTCCAATGGAGGCGGTTCGGGGAAGCCGGCGTCGGCAGGCGGGAAATTATCGGGTTGCGAGCCGCTGCCCACTATATCCAATTTCCATGCTTTCACATTGGTGTACCATTTGCCATTAAACTCGCGGCTTTCGATATCGAAAGATACTTTTACGGTTTGCGATGGATCGACTGATAAAGTCAGCTTATCGTTCCAGCTTTCCAAGCATATTTTTTTGGGAAACTGATCGATGGTTTCGAGTATAAACAATTGTTTTTTCCATTCTCCCTTTTGGGTTTGACCTGTTTGTGCAGGCAATAATTCTATGATTTTTCCTGTAATTTCCATTGTGATAAATTTGGATATAAAAGTAGATATTTTTTCGAAAATAAAGACAAAAAAAAGACGGTAATTTTTACCGCCTTTTTTT
>CAYYQJ010000089.1:0-8658 GCA_964473775.1 uncultured Bacteroidales bacterium
GATAGCTTCAGGTGACTGGAGTTCAGACGTGTGCTCTTCCGATCTATGGCGGGTGTGCTGAGTGGTGTGGTAAGAGCCCCCCTGACTGCCATATTTTTAATAGCAGAAATAACCGGAGGCTATGTGTTGTTTGTTCCGTTGATGCTGGTTTCGGCATTAAGTTTTTTTATTGCCCGCTATTTCGAACCTCATTCTATCTATACCAAAAAACTCGCCCTCAGAGGCAAACTCATGACCGAAGATAAGGACTTGAATACCTTAAATCTTTTGCAATTAAAAGATGTGATGGCTACTGATTTTGCACAAGTTGAAGTGGATGATAAGCTAAGTGTGCTGGTTGAAATATTTAAAGAAAGCAACCGCAGTGTTTTCCCTGTGGTGGATAGATTTAACAATTTTATGGGCATAGTGCATCTTTCTACCTTAAAATCATACATCTTTAAACCCGAACTTCACAACGAAATATTGATAGAAGAACTGATGGATAAAAATGTAGAAACCGTTCAAATTGACGATCACATGCAGGTGGTGATGGATAAATTCGAAGCCGAAGATTCATGGAATCTGGTGGTGCTCGACAGGCGAAAATATGCAGGCATTATTTCAAAATCAGATTTAATTCAACATTACAGAAGCACGATAAAAAGCTCGTCGCATTTGATTTAATCCATCAGCTATTCTGTAAAATCTTTAATAGCAAAGGATATCAGCTCCATGAAAATAAAGAACCCGAAAGCATAGCCTCCGGGTCCCTCAATATTTTATGATCCGATTTAGAAGAAGATGATTTTAAGCTTCGGCATCCAAAAATTCGTCGGCATCGTCATAAGCTTCTTCTTTACGGCCAAGTATTGGTAAAATTTTACCTACTATAAAACCGGTAGCCAATGCCATTACTATGGTGATAACAATCCCTATCAACTGTCCGCCAATATTCATGCCTTTGATAATCGGCAATACTGCCAAACCGCCCATAAGACCGGGGATTCCCTGCAAATTGGTAACACCGCAGGTATCAATAATTTTCATCCAGCTTTGCTGACGCGATTGTATCAATGCAAAACCCATAGTAGAAATACTACCGGCCATGATACCAATGATAGCTGCTTCTGTATGAGTGGCTGCCACGCAGGCCGAACCTATAGCCACACCACCTGCCAATGCTGCATTGGCAATATCAGCTATGCTTATTTTCTTTCGCAACGAAATTGAGAAGATGTAAGTGGCCAGAGTGGAACCGCATAAGGCCATGATTACGTTTACAACGGTATGAGGCATTTCGGCAGGAGTTACCAATGCAGCACAGAAACTTGGCCAGAATATCCATAAGGCCATACTTCCCAGCATAGAATAACGGTCGCTGGTGGCATCCGATTCTATGGTTTTTTCCATTTCCTGTTTGGTGGTCATGGTTAAGGCTACACCCAAACCAAAGATGGCTCCGAATGCATGGATTACAATAGAACCACCAACATCCACAACGCTGCCCGGAGCTATAAGTCCCAAACCTCCGCGAAGAACTATCCATTCGTTAAAGGCATACGCAGGAATAAACAACAAGCCCAACAAGATGTATTGTGGCATTTTTAAACGGCCCAACACAGCACCAGCAGCTATCAAAAGACTGGCGGCGCCAAATTCGGCAAGAATAAGTTTTTGAATTTCGCCATTTTCAACACCAAACACTCCTGTGTTTTTAATAATAAAATACAAAGGAAGGGCGGTACTAACCAGCAGAAAAGTGGCTGTTAGAGCAGAACGTCCGTATTTACGAACGAAGACCATTAAGAAACCAAAGCCGATTAACAACATCACCATGATGTGTATGGCACGATTGTAACGCTGGTCGTTGATGATGGAAGCTGAAGATTGTTCACTTACAAATTCCTGTGCAAATGAAACACTTGACATTATTAGAAAAAATAATGTAAGACCGATTTTTTTAAGGGCTTTTGAGAAATACATGAGCAAAATATTAAGTGTATGAATGAATTTTTTTGGCAAAAATATTCTTTTAAATGATTAAAAAAATAAAATGCAAAATTTAGGTAATACACTTCAAGGTATCACCTAAATTTACTCATAGGATTACTTAATTTATTTGCTCTTTTGAAGCAATTGTAAGAAAAGAAACAATGAAAACCCTGATATGCCCACAGGGCTTTCATTGTTCGGAGAAGGGAATTATAAGGCCCCTTCGTCGTAGGCTGTTTCACCGTGTTGAGCGTAGTCGAGTCCGATGATTTCAGAATCGGCCGAAACTCTAACCGGTGTAACCAGATTTATCAATATCAACATGATGTAGGTGAAGATAAACGCATAAGCAGAAGCAATGATTACTGCTATGGCTTCTTTGGCAAAGAAAGATGAATTGCCAAACAATAAACCATCGGCTCCGGCAGGATTTATGGTTTTTGAGGCAAATACACCGAGTAAAATACAACCCAGAAATCCGCCTATACCGTGCACACCCCAAACATCCAAAGCATCATCCCATTTCATTCTATTTTTAAACTGAACTGCCAGATAACAAACTCCTCCGGCCGCTATCCCAACTAATGGTGAGGCCCATAAAGGTATGAAACCGGCACAAGGCGTTATGGTTGCCAAACCTGCGATTGACCCTGTGAGCAGACCAATAAATTTAGGTTTTTTTACATGCATCCATTCTATTATAACCCAGGTTACAGTAGCAAATGAAGCCGCAATATCTGTATTCAAGAATGCCAATGAAGTAATATGGTCAACGGCCACTTCGCTACCGCAATTGAAACCATACCATCCAAACCATAACAAACCGCTTCCGATAGCTACCAAAGGAATGCTATTGGGTGTGTTGTTTTTTTCAACACGGGCTCCCACATAAAATACTGCTGCCAAAGCTGCAAAACCAGCTGTTGCATGTACAACAATACCACCTGCGAAATCTAAAATTCCCCATTCAGCTAATAAACCACCGCCCCAAATCATGTGAACGAATGGATAATAAACCAAAATCTGCCAGAAAGTTAAAAATATCAGATAGGCTTTAAAATTTACACGGTTTGCAAATGCACCTGTGATGAGCGCAGGTGTGATAATCGCAAACATCATCTGGTAAGCAATAAATACAAATTCAGGAATTTTCCCGTTAGTGTACATTGAATCCAGCCAAACAAGGCTCTGAACACTCTTTCCCTACACGACGCTCTTCCGATCTGCACCACCGCTGAAGCACAAAGAGTATCCGAAGATAACCCATAAAACCGTTGTCCATCCCAGTGAAGCAAAACTTTGAATCATTATACCCAGAATGTTTCGCTTGGTAGCCAAACCTCCATAGAAAAACGCCAATCCGGGCGTCATTAACATAACGAGGCTGCATGCAAGCAGCATAAAACCTGTTGAACCAGTATCCATAATGTATCTCCTTTTTTAGTGAATAATATTTGTTTATAATGTAATTCCAAAAACAAAGTGGAAAGCTGATGCCTGAGGGTTGAATATGACTGAAGCTTTCACGGGTAAATCAAATTTTTCTGTAATTTTTATTTTTCTATAGCCTGTGATTCCTGTGTTTACTACTGCAAATCCACCTCCATAAGCCGGACTGCTATACACACCCGAAAATGGGGTAGCCCCTGCAAACACATCGAAGTTGAATTCTTTTATGGCAAAAGAGTAACCCAACTCTATGTAAGTAGAGAAGTTGTTTTTAAAGCCTACGGATTCTACTTTGTGGTTGGCATTAAACACGGTATCGCCTGATATTTTATCGTTTCCATGAAAATAAGTAGCTACCATCCCACTGAAAGGGAATTTTTCAGGTCCTTTATAGCACAACATACCTTCTAGGCATGAGTGGTAAATTTTGTAAGGTTTTCGCCTGTGGTGGTATCAAACAATATTTTGTTTGGCGATTTACAAAACGAATAGCGGGTATCGTTTAGGTTGGTTGCCAAAGCAGGTATATAATAATCGGTAAGGCAAACCGAAAACCCTTTTATGGTGTATTTCAGATATAAATCCGACTCCATATAGTTGCTTGTAAGAGCAATGGCACCCCAATAACCCAATTCGAAATTGCCGATATTGAAGGAAAGCGTGGGCTGAATGCTGGGTGAGCTGCCGTAATCCAATCCGCGCCAAACGTAGCGGCTCATGATATCGGCGCCCACATTTAGCTTAAACGGAAACTTAGATTGTTTTTCCTGTGCAAATGCATTACTAGTTATAAATAAAGCTGTTATTAGAAGAATATTTGTTATAAATCGTTTCATTTTAGGATAATTTTTCCAACATTTTCAGGTGGTAAAATTAGAGCTTGGTGCAATAGGGGGATGTAATGGTTTCTGCGTAATTTATGATAGGAATGAATACTTAGAAATAGGTAAATTACCTAGTATTTTGGGAACTTATTCAGTTTGTGGTTTTTATTAGAGTTATAAAACCAATCTGGCAGGCAGGTTGGAAAATTTTAATAGGAATATTCGGTTTATTTAGTTGATACAATGAATAATAAAAAACCGATTGTTTATATCATATCAGTTTAATGGAAACTTAGATTTGATATAATCAGCTATTAATAAATCTGTTGCACAAAATATTGCTGTTACGTCGGGGATGAAACGGAGAATATTCGGGGCGAAATTAATTAATTTCGGGGCGAATTTGAGCAAATTCGGGTTGAATTTGAGCAAAGTCAAGGCGAATTTGAGCAAATTCGGGTTGAAATGGAGAATATTCGGGGTGAAATTAATTAATTTCGGGGCGAATTTGAGCAAATTCAGGTTGAATTTGATTAATTTCAAGTTGAATTTGATTAATTTCAAGTTGAATTTGGTTCAATTGGAAGAGGAATAAATTTCTCTTATTTTCAATTGATTCTATGTGATTTACAACCTACATCACCTCCTATTCCGCAATCTCAATTATCTTATTTTTGATACCATATATAATAAGCTCTGCGGTGGATTTAATTTTGAGCTTTTTCATGATGTTGTTTTTGTGGCAATCCACAGTGCGCACGCTGATGTAAAGTTTGTCGGCAATTTCTTTGTTAGAGAGGCCTGCGCCCACCTTTTCGATGATTTCTTTTTCGCGCTGGGTGAGGGGTTCGTCTTTATCGCCCCGTTCGAAACCGAAGCGCGACTTTTTGATATAGCTTTTCAGGATGTTGGACGAGATGAGTTTGCCCAGATATTCGTCGCCACGGGCAATGGTGATGATGGCATCGAGGAGTTCTTGTCGCGAAGTGTCTTTGGGCAGGTAGCCTTTGGCGCCGTTCATCATGGCATTCACCACAAAATCTTCGTTTTTGTGCATAGATAAAATAAGTATGCTCACGGCGGGGTATTGTTCGGTGATGATTTTTGCCAGTTCGATGCCTGAGGTGCGGGGCATGGTGATATCGAGTATGAGCACATCGGGACTGTTTATTTTCAACAAACTAAGCAGTTGGTCGCCATCGGAAGCTTCGGCTATCACTTCCAGATTTTCTTCGTCGGAAAGCAATGATTTGATACCATCGCGAAAAATCTGATGGTCGTCGGCAAGTATTATTTGAATCTTTTTCATGATGATATGGAAACTTTAGGCAAAGATAAAATGATTTTCGGTTCAGGGGTTCATGGCGAGGGTAACTTGTATGGTGGTGCCTTTTTGCGGGGCAGAAATGATGTGGAAACTGCCTCCAAGAATTTCGGCACGGTCGTGCATGTTGTAAATACCGTTGCCCGATTTGCGTTTTTGTGAGGCATCAAATCCGTTGCCATTGTCGGTGATGCTGAGGTGGATGATGTTGTGTTCGAAATGAAAAACCACTTCCACCTGAGTGGCTTCGGCATGTTTCACTATGTTGTTGAGGGCTTCCTGAATGATGCGATAGAGGTAAATTTTAATGTTATTGTCGCAGTTTTCGGGAAGCTCGTTGAAACTAAATTTGATTTTGATATCCTTGCCTGAACGTATATCTTCGCAAAGGTTTTCGATGGCCGAGATGAGGCCAAACTGAGTTAACACAGGCGGCATGAGGTTTTCGGACATGCTGACCACCTCGCGCGAGGCAGAAGTAAGCAGGTTTTTGGCCTCGTCGATGATTTGTTGTTTGAGTTCGGGGTTGGCTTTTTCGGCGCGTTCGAGTTTCATTTTGATGGCAAGGATGTGTTGGCCAAGGCCATCGTGCAACTCGCGCGAAAGGCGTTGGCGCTCCTGCTCCTGACCATCGATAACAGAGGTGATGCGCTTGGCTCTCTCTAGTTGGATTTCTTCGGTCTGCATTTTTATTTTTGCTGACATTTTGCTAAAAGCGCGGGTAAGGTCGCCAATTTCGTCGGTAGAATTGTTGTGCAGTTGGGTGTCGTAATCGCCCCGCGAAATGGAATCGGCAGCCAGCCGCAGCCTGACAATGGGCAAAGAAACCCGTTTGGAAATGATATAAACGATGCCAAAAATGATGATGGCAATGATGAGGCTTAAAATGATGATGCTGTTGCGAAGGGTATAGATGGGTATCATGGCTTCCTGCAAATCAATTTCTACCAGTATCACCCAATTGAGACCGGGAATATTGATTTTGCCATAAGAACCCAGCACGGTGATGTCGCGATAGTCTTTATATTCGCTGCTGCCTGTGAGGTTTTGAATGGCTTTTTCCACAGCAAAGGTTTTAACCATTTGTTTGTTTACCGAATTGCTTTTAAAACGGGAGGAGGTGCGCATGATGAAATCGCGGCTCACCACATAAGCTTCGCCGGTTTTTCCCAAACCGTTCAAAACATTTGTATTAAACATGATTGAATTGATAGAAGCCATATTAATTTCCATTAAAATCATTCCATCAGTAGCATTGCTGATGTTGTTTTTTATGGGTGCCCCCAAATATAATTTTTTATTCACCAGGTCTTCGACAATAGAAACACGGTTTGAATCGTTGATGTTTTTTAAATCGGCAATGATATCGTCGTCGAACTTTTCGGGCAGGCTTGCATAATATTTCTGATAAGGTTTAGGAAGATTGATGATGCAATGCAGGTTTTTGGTTTGTAGGATGATGCTTTCGAAATCTATTTTCTCGCTGAAATGCTTTGCAATTTTCTCTTGAAATTCGGTTGATATCAAATCAGTATAATCCAATTCGTTTATTTTCCCTGATTTAAAATCCTGAGCTTTGGCGATGATACCCGCCCAGTTTTCGTAACGGCTGATTTGGGTTACTTCGTCCATTCGCTCCAATAAATAGTTTTCGATGTTGCGTTCTTTCTCGAATTTCACAGAATTCAACTGGTCGTAGGTACGTGATATCAGGGCATTTTTAGATGTAAAATAAGAATAAAGACTGAGAATAAAAATGGTTATCAAACTGAGTGCAAAATAGTAGCCAAACAGTTTCTGAGCCAGTGATGTCTTACTTCTTTTCATTCTTTTATTGTTGTTTTACGATTCACAAAATCCAAAAGTAGGATATTTTTAGATTGGAATAAAAAAAAGGTTGGACAATTTGTCCAACCTCTAAAAAAAGAAACGAGTAATATTTTATTTATGGCCAATAGCCGCGTTGTATCTTTGTTCAACAAGTTGCCAGTTGATTACATTCCAGAAAGCACCGATATAGTCAACTCTTTTGTTCTGATAATTCAGGTAATAAGCATGTTCCCAAACATCCATAGTCAATAAAGGAGTACCTTGTTTTTCGGCAATATCCATCAAAGGATTGTCTTGATTTGGAGTTGAACTGATAAAAAGTTCGCCATCGGCATCCACACTTAACCATGCCCAGCCACTACCGAAACGGGTGAGGCCTGCATTGCCAAAATCTTCTTTAAATTTTTCTACAGAACCGAATTTCTTGGTAAGTAAATTCATAAATCCTGTTGACATTGCGGTTCCATTAGGTGTCATATTGTCCCAATAGAGTTCGTGATTGTAATATCCGCCGCCGTTGTTACGAACGCCAACAGGGTATTTGCTGATTTCCGCAAAAATCTGAGGAATGGTTTTTTCTTCCAAAGGTGTTCCACTGATGGCTTTTAAGAAGTTTTCGAAATAAGTTTTGTGATGTCTGGCATAATGAATTTCGACTGTCATTTTGTCAACATAAGGTTCCAGACCATCATAAGCATAAGCTAAAGGTTTGAAAACAAATTGATTTTTAGGAGTGTTTTCCTGATTTTCCATGGTATTTTGAGTTAATTATTTAAACGTTTATTTAGACTAGTTCTAATTTGCAATAATTATACCAGAGGTTTATTTCACGAAATTTCTATGATTTTTTATGAAAAACTGCCACGAATAAGACATAAATAGGCAATAATGTCAGTTTTTGGATTGCTGTTCTGTCAGTTTTATGGGCTGCAGAGATACGTTATATTTTATGGGAGAACCGACAGAAACATAATAGTGTCGGTTCACATAGAGGTTTCATTCAGGAAAATATCCTGCATGAAGAATCAACTGATTTAAGATTAATCAGTATAAATGATTCAGTTATGAATTGGAAGGTAAGAAATAAATTGCTTATGCAATGGCAGTTTCAGGAACCACCTCATCAGAAACTACTTCTGTAATTTCCTTTGTTACCTCATCTGCTATTTTCTCAAGCACTAATTCAAAGTTTTTTCCAAAACTGAATCTTATTTTGCGGTTTTCCATCAGCAATCGGGTTGCAGGTTTTTTGTCGAG
>CAYYQJ010000090.1:0-8621 GCA_964473775.1 uncultured Bacteroidales bacterium
CACAAAAATCATATTAACTAACAAATAATAATTAAAAATTTATAAACCTATCAGCTCAACAACTTTATAAGTTTACTTTTCAAAATCCAGGATTTAAGATACAAAACCCAAATACGAAGCTCCAAATACCAAATTCCAAGATACAAATTCCAAATACCAAACTCAATAATCTCTCCAATGAAACCAAAAAACCGAAAGCTACAATATCTCATCGCCCTTATTTTATTTGTGGCTACCTTAGCTTTTTTGCTTTGTTATTATAATTATGTGGAAGATTCAACCGCAGCCATTGAGCAAAAAAAGGGAGAGCTAACCACTATCGCCAATATTAAAACTCAACAAATTATTAATTGGCGACACGAACGCGTATCGGATGCCAAATACTTGTCGGGAAACATTTATATGCGCAAATCTATCAATAAGTTTTGTGCCAATCCCCACGACACAGCCCTCAAAAACGAAATCACTTCTGTGTTGATGCCTTATATGCTAAACAATGAATACTCTGATGTGATAATAGTTTCAAACAACAACTCTATACTATTGAGCCTTTCGGGCAAAGTCCCCGGAGTTTCGGCTACCGAAATAGCCAACATAAAAAATGCAGCATCCACCGAAGTGTTTTTTACCGATTTTTATCTCAACAGCAAAGATTCGGCAGCCATATCCATCATCATTCCGTTCAATTGCTCCAAATCGGATGGTTGCGGACTATGTGCCACCTCCATTATCCTGAAAATAGACCCTTATCACAACCTCTATCCATTGATAGACCTCTGGCCCCTTGAACGCCAATCGGCCGGAATTGCTCTGGTGGAAAAAGATGCCACCTCTGATAGCGTATTGTATTTAACCAGTCTGCAAAAGAAAAATAAACCTGCCTTAAAGTATAAAATATCACTCACCGACACTATGGTTCCTGCGGTAAAAGCGGTGCTGGGCAAAACAGGATTGTATTTTGCAAAAGATTATCATGGCACCGATGTGTTAGCACACTCGGACAAAATACCCGGCACCCCCTGGTATATAATCACTAAAGTGGCTACATCCGAAATAAACCAACCTGTGGCAGAAGCCCAGCGATGGTTTGCCATCAGTATAATTATTATTGGATTGCTTATCACCATTTCATTTTGGATGATATGGTCGAGAAACAATGCAAAAAACCTTCGCAAACTATTGGAAGCAGAGCAACACGAAGCCAAAGCCATAGCCGAAAACCTGCTGGCAAACCAAAAATTCAGGCTCTTGGCCGAACAATCGGGAGTTCAAATAGGCTTGTTCGACAAAAACGGGCATTGCATCTATTGCAACGAAAGAGCCCTTATCACTCTGGGCGAAAGAGGCAAAGATTATGAGCGAAAAAGCTTTACCGAATTGTTTGGCGAAGAGGCAGGCAAAAGATTCCTCAAACGATTTGAAGAAGCAATGGCTTCCGACACTCCATTGGTGTTTGACGACAAATCTTCATTAACCGAAAACACATGGATACACTCCAATGTAACCCGAATTATTGATGCTGATGGCACAATAGCCGGAATTCAAATCGTGTCGCACGATATCACCGAGCGCAAACAAATGGAACTCGATTTAATAGAAAGCGAATTCTTTTTCCGCGAATCGCAACAGGCTGCCATGGTGGGCTCTTATAAAGCCGATTTTGTAGCCGACCGTTGGACCTCATCAGAAGTGCTCGACCAGATATTCGGGATAGATAAAAATTATACCCGAAGTGTTCAGGGTTGGCTAGATACCATTCATCCTGACGATAGAGAAATGATGAATAAATATCTAACAGAAGAAGTGTTTGAAAAACAACAATCGTTTAATAAAGAATATAGGGTGCAACGCATATCCGACAAAGCAGAGCTATGGGTGTTGGGCCTGGGACAGATTGGATTTGATGCTCACGGCAAAGTAATCACTTTAATAGGCACCATACAGGATATCACCGAGCGCAAACTGGCCGAAGAGGAGGCAACTAGTAGAAACAAAATGTTGCAAGTATTTATAAAAAACTCTCCTATCTATACCTTTATAAAAGAAGTAACAGCCACCGAAAGCAAAGTGATAATGGCCAACGATAAGTTTGCCGAAATGATAGGCATATCAGGCTCGGAAATGATAGGCAAAAACATGTACGAATTGTTTCCAAAAGATTTTGCAGCTAAAATGACAGCAGAAGATTGGGAGGTTGTTAGCAATAATGAAGAACTATTATTGGAGAAAGAATTTAAGAATAGATATTACGCCACCATCAAGTTTCCAATCAATTTAGGTGGAAAAAGACTACTGGCCGGTTATACCATAGATATAACAGAACGCAAACTTTCGGAAAAAATCATGTTTGAAAGCGAAGAAAAGTTCCGTACATTATATAATGTAGCACCCGTGCCTTTGGCATTAAATGATGCTGATTTTAACATCCTGCTATTAAACGACGAATTCAAACTAACCTTTGGCTACACTCTGGCCGACATTCCCACGGTGGATGCATGGTGGCCCAAAGCCTACCCCGACGAAGAATATCGCGAATGGGTTGCCTCAAGCTGGCGTCAACGACTCAACAAAGCCCGTGAAACTTCACTGCCTTTTGAACCTATGGAATTAGAAATCACCGCTAAAAACGGAAGTGTGGGTACCTATATCGTCGGATTAAGTTTTATGGGCGAATTTGAAACATCGTCTGCATTAATTTATTTCCATGATATCACCCAACGCAATCATTCAGAAGCTTTGATTATCGAAAGCGAACAAAAATTCAGAGCGGTTTTCGAGTCGTCCAATGTGGGCAAATCATTAACTGAAGTTTCGGGCAAAGTGCAGCCAAACGAAGCTTTCTGCAAAATGCTGGGATATTCTTATGCCGAAATGACAAGCACATCATGGCAAGAAATAAGTTTCCCCGACGAAATTGATTCTAATCAAGCACAACTGGATTTATTATTAAGTAACGAAAAAAAATCAGTACGATTCGAAAAAAGATACATCCACAAAAACGGCAGCATTGTTTGGGCCGATGTTAGCTTTACATTGAGCAGAGATAAACATGGTAACCCGCAACTTTATATTGCTACCATATTAGATATCAGCGAACGCAAAAAAATAGAAAAAACCTTTTATGATATAGTTGACATGAATCCTATGTCTATCCAAATAGTAGATTTGCAAGGCATCACTTTGCACGTAAACCCTGCAAATCTAAAACTATTTGGCCTTTTGCCTCCAGAAAACTTCTCCATATTCGACACCCTTCAGGCAAGATATCCCGAAATAACCGAATACATAATTCAGGCAAAATCAGGCAAGGTAGTGCATCTCCCGGATATTCATTACAACACCAGAGATTATGGCATTGATTTACCCGACAATCCGGTTTGGATTAGTGCCACTATTTTCCCTTTATTAGATCAAAATGGCATTCCCGAAAAGCATGTGTTGATGCACGAAAACATTACCGAACGAAAAGAATCTGAAGCAAAGCTCATCGAATCAGAAGGACGCTTTCGCACCACCTTTATGACAGCCAATGATGCCATGTATCTATCAACACTCGAAGAAGGATTAATTTTAATAGTAAATGATTCTTTCGAAACAGTATTTGGATATAATCCTAGCGAAGCAATTAATAAAACCACCAACCAATTAAATCTATTTCATGATCCATTGATAAGAAAAGATATTGTAGCTGAGTTAAAGCTAACAGGGATGGTAAAAGATAAAGAAATTAAGGTTAGAAAAAAGAATGGAGAAATGATTGATGTTTCGGTTTCTCTCAGCAGCATGCAGCTAGATAACACTCCACATATAATGGGCATTGTTCGCGATATTTCTTTCCGAAAACAATCAGAACAATTATTAAGAGAAAAAATGAATGACCTCGAGAAAACAAATGAAAGTATGATTGACCGCGAAATAAAAATGATAGAACTCAAAAAAGAAATCAACGAACTATTGGTAGCCCTTGGCAGAGAAGAAAAACATACAACTTTTTAGTTTGGAGTGTGGAGCATTAAATAAATTGATAACAAAAGAACTATAGTCAAAAAAAAAAAAACTCCAACGACAACCTTGAAACATGAAAAACTTGATAAACTTGAAACTTGACAAACTATACAGCTCCACACGCCAGACTCTTCACAAAACTTATATCAACAAATTTATTATTGAATCCTTTTTTTACGTACTCTTATACCGCAAAAAAACTCAAGGTAAAATTCAAATGTTTTAAACTAAGATGGAAACCCGAAATACAATTTTAGTATTTGAAAATAACAGTGAACAAAATAACTTTTGTTTCAATGTTTTATCTGCAGCAGGATACGAAGTTTTTCAGGCTTTTGGCACAGAAGATTTCCGTCAAATACTGGCTAAAAATACACCTGATATCATACTCCTACAGCATGATTTGCCGGAACTACGTTCGCTGGATTTATGCTTTCGATTAAAATCTGATCTAGCTACTTCAAAAATCGTAATTCTTTTATTAACTAATAAATTATCTTTATCTGAGCACCGGTTTGAAAGCCTTGAATCAGGTGTAGATGGTTTTATAAATTCTCCTGTATTTGAAAGAGAATTATTAGCACGCATAAAAACCTCTATGCGTTTAGTAAATATTGAAAAAGGAATGCAGATAGCAAATTATAAAGCCGAAAGAAGCAGGCAGGCATCCATGAACATGATGGAAGATTTGAAGGTAGCCGCAAATGTAAGTAAGCAGTCTGAACTAGCAATTAAAATAAACGAAGCGCGCTTAAAACAGGCAGAAATTACGGGCAAAACCGGAAATTGGGAATATGATATCAATACCAAAATCATTACATTTTCTGAAGGTTCTCAAAAAATATATGGTTTCAGCCAGGCAGTTTTCGATATTAAAGACATAACAAAATACACCCTCCCTGAATATCGGCCAATTTTAGACACGGCACTTGAAAATCTAAACCTCACTAATGGTCATTTCGACTATGAATATCAAATAATCACTGAAGATACCAACGAAATCAAACAGGTTTATTCAACAGCTGTTTTCGATAAACAAAACAATAAATTATTTGGTATCATCCGCGATACAACTGAAAGCAAAAAAGCTGCTGAGGCTCTCTCGGAAAGTGAAGGGAAATTTCGTTCTATTACCGAAAAAACTTCCGATTTTATAGCAATTACTGATACCAGCGGGACTATAACATACGCTTCTCCGGCTTCTAATAACATCTTCCACTTTACTCCTGAAGAAATGTGCGGCCACAAATTCACAGAGTTCCTCGACGAACAATCAATTCAAAAAGCTCTCAATGCTTTTCGTGATTCGATATTCGATGACAAAGGGTCGAGAAATATTGAATTGATGATGAAGCGTAAAAACAACCTTATCTTTTATGGCGAATTAAGCGGTTCTAAATTTAATTATGGCAACAAGCAGGGAAGCCTGGTGGTGATTCGAGATATTAGTAAACGTAAGCAGGCAGAAAAAGATCTGAAGGAAAGTTATGATTTATTATCCAAACTCACCGAACAAATGCCTGGTGTAGTTTATCAATATCGTATATTTCCTGATGGCAGTTCATGCTTCCCATACTCAAGCCAGGGTATGAACCACATCTATGCTGTAACCCCTGAAGATGTTCGTGAAGATGCCACCCCTGTTTTCGGTCGGATTCATCCTGATGATTATGATTATATTGTTTCAACTATAAACGAATCAGCCCATACATTAGAGCTTTACCATAGCGAATTTCGGGTTATTATTCCGGGCCGCGGACTCGAATGGCGATTATGCGATGCCAAACCTGAACGCACAGAAGATGGAGGCACTTTATGGTATGGTATCATCACTGATATTACAAGCAGAAAACTAGCAGAAGAAATAATAAAGAATCAGATAAAGATTCAAAAAATTATAGCTTCCATTTCATCCGATTTCGTAAGTGTTAATACCCAAAACATCGACAAAAAAACCAACCGCATACTTAAAGAAATTGGCGAATTTTATAAAATGTCCAGAAGTTATGTTTTTTGGATAGCAGATGATGGGCAAAACATGACGAACACCCACGAATGGTGTGCAAAGGACATTGTCCCTAAAAAGAAATCCGAAAAGAAAATACTTGTAAACAACTTCCCTTGGTGGAAAAAACTCATTCACTCAAAAGAAATACTTTTTGTTCCTGATGTCAGCGAGTTAAATGAAGAAATGACCAAGGAAAAATCTGAGCTTGAAAAACAAAACATTAAATCGCTGATTAGTGTACCCATACTAAATGACAATACGGTTATTGGATTTCTAGGTTTCGAATCAATTGAAAACAAAAAGACACTAAACGAGCACCAGATAAGCTTACTGAAAGTGTTAGCCGACATTCTTGCCGATGCCTTTGTGAAAGTAAATACCGAAAATGAGTTACTAAAGGCAAAAGAACTTGCAGAAGTGGCCAGCATAGCCAAATCCGACTTTCTGGCAAATATGAGCCACGAAATCCGCACCCCATTAAACGGAGTAATAGGCTTCACCGATTTGCTATTAAACACAGAATTAAACCCTACACAAAAAGAATATGTCGACAATGCTATTTCTTCTGCCAATTCATTATTGGATGTTATTACCGATATTTTAGATTTTTCTAAAATTGAAGCAGGGAAACTCGAATTGGAAGTAATAAAAACTGATATCATTTATTTGGTTGAAAATGCTTCCGACATCATTAAAGTAAATGCAGAAAATGTTGGTTTAGAATTATTATTAAATATTCAGCCCGATACCCCACGCTTTGCAGATATCGACCCCATCCGCTTGAAACAAATCTTAATTAACCTTCTGGGCAATGCTATTAAATTTACACCATCAGGCGAAGTAGAGCTTAAGCTAGATTTCAAAGCCAAAGATAACAAATCCGGATTTTTTACTATTTCTATCCGCGATACAGGCATAGGTATTAAAGACGCTGACAAAGAAAAACTTTTTAAAGCATTTTCTCAAGCCGATACTTCTACTACCAGACGTTATGGAGGAACAGGCCTCGGACTTATTATTTCAAATTCCATTGCCCGAAAAATGGGTAGCCAGATTCATTTAGAAAGTGAATTTGGCAAAGGATCTACTTTTTCTTTCACTTTCGAAACCAATTTCGAATACGGTTATGCGCTAGATATTACTAACTTAAAACACATTAAAAAAGTATTGGTTATTGATGATAATGCCAATAACCGCATGATTTTAGAACACACCTTCATGTATTGGGGAGTAGAATATACAGGCTCCGAAAATGGATTTGATGCTATTAAATTATTAGAAAGCTCTCCTCCATTTGACCTAATTATTGTAGATTATCAGATGCCTTACATAAACGGCATAGAAACGATTAAACTAATTAGGAAAAATGATAAATTTTCGCCGCAGAAACTACCGATTATCTTACTTCACAGTTTATCTGACGGCGACGGTATTTTCAATATTGCCAAAGAACTCAGCATTCGTTTTATGCTAACCAAGCCCGTAAAGCTCAACGATCTGTATTATTATTTAAACAATATTTACAAGAAACAGGGTGCTGATAAAGACAGTAATTCACAACAATCATCTCAATTCCGAAGCAAAACTCTTACCATAAGCAATCAGTTTAAAATTTTAATTGCTGAAGATACTAAAATGAACATGCTTGTGATAACAAATATGATTAGAAATATTGCTCCTAATGTAAAATTATATGAAGCCATAAATGGTGCAAAATCATTAGAAACTCTCGAGAAAGCAATTCCAGATCTGATTCTTATGGATGTACAAATGCCAGTTATGAATGGACTTGAAGCTACAACACTGATAAGAAATCATACTAACAAAAAAATTTCTCAGCTACCAATAGTTGCGTTAACTGCAGGTGTATCAAACGAAGAAAGAGAAAAATGCTTTAATGCCGGAATGAACGATTTTCTTTCAAAACCAATTAAAAATGAAGCTCTTTATGAAATTATTTCAAAATATATTAATGCCAAGCACAAAAATGTCATGAAGGATATTGAACCTGTTGATGTCATCCATTTTAATATAAATAGCCTTCAGGAAAAGCTCACTTATAACAATGAACTTATTTTAAACTTACTAGAAACAGCCAGAGTTGAATACACCAATTATTTCGACGAGTTGCTTATTGCTATTAATGAAGGTGATGCACAAAAAATCAAACACATTGCTCATACCGTCAAAGGCAGTGCCTTTATTATTGAGTTTGTTCATCTTGGCGAACTTGCACGTGAAATGGAAAAGAACATTGAAAATCCTGAAGAACTAAAAGACTTGTTCAGTCAATTGAAAGATGAATGGAAAATTATTCTGGAATTGATAAAAAATTACAAATAGAAACACATACAACAAACATCTCTTCTTTTGTATTTATTAACGATTTAATTATATAATCTTTTGATTTTAGTCTGGAGTTTGCCATTATGCATACATTTGATTTCGAATTAATTAGAACAACCAACAAACACTCTCTCCTACACCTTAGCAAAAAAACGTCATCTTTTTTGTAACGCTTGTTCCGCATATCATCCCTATTTCCAAATACACTCGGCTTATTCATTAAAAGGTGTGCTAGGATAGAAACTGTGTTAATCTAAAATAG
>CAYYQJ010000091.1:0-8608 GCA_964473775.1 uncultured Bacteroidales bacterium
GCTGAGAAAAGCTCCCGGGATAGTCAAAAAGATGGTAATCATGATGGTGATGGCGTCGGTAAAACTTTCGAATTGTGCTGCCAACACCAGATAGATGAGCACCAAAGCCAACAGAAATGCAAAGGCCGTATTGGATGAGCTTTCGGAATAATCGCGCGACGGACCACTCAATGAGGTTTGAAAACTTTCGTCCAGCTGTTTGTCGGCAATAGCCTGCATGGCTTTCACTCCATCGCCTATGGTTTTGCCTTCGGCCAATGATGCTGAAAAGGTGGCTGCTTTATAGCGATTAAAATGGAACAACGAAGGCGGATTGGCATTTGGAACCAGATTGGTAACCGATGCCAGCGAAATGTTTTCGCCCTTGTTATTCCTTACAAAGAGATTGGTAATATCCACAGGCTCCTGACGGTCTTTCAAAGCCACCTGACTGATCACCTGATATTGTTTTCCGTTCATGATAAAATAAGCCAATCGTCGTCCGCTGAAGGCACTCTGAATCACATCGGCAATATCCGAAATGGTGAGGCCAAATTCACGGGCCTTGATACGGTCGATAAGCACATCCACTTCGGGTTTATTGAATTTAAGATTGACATCCACATTCGAGAAGGTTTTATCGTCTTTGGCAGCTTCCATAAACTTAGGAATAACAGCTTTGAGTTTATCGAAATCTATATTCTGAATCACAAACTGAACAGGCATAGAACCTTTTGAGCTTAACCCTACGGAAATGGTTTGTTCTTCGATAGGGAAAACACGCACATTGTTGAATCGGGCCAGTTTTTTAGATAAATCTTTAACTACCTCGCTCTGGCTCTTTTTTCGTTCTTTAACAGGAACCAGACCAATACGTCCCATGCCGCTGTTAATCCCTGTACTGCTAAATCCGGGGACAGAAATAAAAGAGAAATCGCGCTCTTTCACCGAATCAATCAAAAAGTTACCTATTTTTTCGGCTTCCGTAAACATATATCCATAGCTAGCCCCTTCCGGACCTATGATTTGCATACGGATGTTGCTTTTATCTTCAATAGGAGCAATTTCGCTTTGGATGTTTATCCCTATATAGATTGCCATACCAAAACAAACAACAACAATAATCCAGGCAATCCATCTGCGTTTTACAAAGCGCTGCAGTAGGTTTTTATATCCGTTTTCCATTCCACTGAAAAACGGTTCGGTGCGGTTATAAAAACGGGTGTGTTGTGCACTTTTTTTATTGAGATACACATTCAAAACAGGGGTAATGGTAAGAGAAACGAAAGCCGAAACCAGCACAGCACCGGCCAACACCACGGCAAACTCTTTAAACAAACTGCCCACAAAACCTTGAAGAAACAACACAGGCAGAAACACAATAGCCAAAGTGAGTGAGGTAGCGATTACCACAAAAAACATTTCCTTACTTCCTTCTATGGCAGCCAATCTAACGCCCATGCCTTTCTCTATTTTTCGGAAGATATTTTCTGTTACCACAATCCCATCATCCACCACCAATCCCGTAGCAAGAATGATAGCCAAAAGGGTTAATATGTTTATGGAGAATCCCGCAAGATACATAATGAAGAAGGTGGACATCAGAGATATGGGTATGTCTATCAAAGGTCGGATGGCAATAAGCCAGTTGCGGAAAAAGAAGAAGATTACCAGTATAACCAATAAGATGGCGATGAGTAATGTTTCTTTCACCTCCGTAAGTGAACGGCGCACCGAACGGGTGTTATCAATTAAAGTAGTGAAACTGATGTCGCCTTTTTGAGATTTTTTAATCTCTTCCAATCGTTTGTTGAATTCGTCGGAGATATCAATATAGTTGGCTCCCGGCTGAGGTACAATGGTTAAACCCACACCGCTCAAGCCGTTCAATCGCCAGCTTTGTTCGTAAAGCTCGGGCCCTAATTCTACACGTGCCACATCGCCAAGTCTTACAATGCCGTTTTCGTCTTCGCGGATAATCAAATCACGGAAATCTTTTTCGGTGGTAAGTTTTCCCAATGCCCTAATGGTCATTTCGGTTTTGTTACCGTATATTTTCCCCGAAGGAATCTCCACGTTTTCTTTGTTTAAAACGGTGGTTACATCGTTGAAAGCAACGTTATAAGCATTCATTTTATCAGGGTCAATCCAAAGTCGCATGGCGGGGCGTTTCTGCCCGACGATATTCACGGCGCTTACCTCGGGAATGGTTTGAAACTTATTCAACAATACATTCTCTGCATAATCGCTCAATTCCAACAATCCTTTAGTAGGACTTTGCACTGCCAGTAAAATAATGAAATCGCTGTTGGCATCCGATTTGGTAACAACGGGTGGTGCATCAATATCCTGAGGCAGATTTCTTAATGCCTGACTCACTTTATCACGCACATCATTGGCCGCAGATTCGAGGTCGGAATTGATGTTAAACTCAACATTGATGTTGCTTCTGCCAATAGAACTGGTAGAAGAGATGGTTCGTATGCCCGGGATGCCGTTGATGGATTTTTCGAGAGGTTCGGTGATTTGACTTTCGATGATATCGGCATTGGCTCCTGTATAATTGGTGCTTACCGTTATCATAGGTGGGTCGATGGCTGGATATTCTCTCACACCGAGAAAACTATAGCCTATCACACCAAACAAAATGATAAACAAGTTCAGCACAGTGGCAAATACAGGTTTCCTGATAGAAAATTCGGAAATGTTCATTTGAAGTTTGGAGTTATGAGTTTGGAGTACTTAAAGTATTTTAATGGGAGATAGGCTTTATTTGGCATCGGGGTTAATGAGTTTTTGTATGGTTTTGACCGATTTAACCTTAATTTTAGATGTAGGCCTTACATAGAGCACCCCACTGACAATAACACTGTCGCCGGTTTCTACACCTTTGGTAATTTCTACTATGTTGGCAGTTCTGATGCCTGTTTCAACATTCCTGAAAACTACTTTTCCTTTTTTGATTAAGACTACCTGATTAGAAAATGCGTCAGGGATAATCACATTTGTGGGAACCACTATGCCTTTCATTTTGTCGTCGAGCATCACTTTTACAAAAGCACCCGGAATTAATTTGCCACTTTCGAGCCGGGCTCTCACTTTGATATTACGGGTAGCTGTGTTGATTTGTGGTTCTATGGCGCTTATGGTTGCAAGTAGTTTTTCGTCGGAAGCAGCACTTTGAATGCTGATAGTTTTCCCAATATTGATCAGATTTTGGTAAGATTCAGGTATCGTGAAATCAATTTTAATTTTATCGGTTTGTTGAAGGGTGCCAATCAAAGTCGAGGGATTTACAAAAGCTCCTTCGCTTACCAGTCTTAATCCCAAACGTCCGTTAAAAGCAGCTTTGATCACCGTTTTATCTATCTGAGCATTCAAAACACTGATGTTGGCACCTATCAAATTCACCTGACTCAATGCAGCATCATAAGTTGCCTGGTCAACACCATTTACAGCGAGAAGTTTCTTGAGTCTTTGTTCTGTTTTCTGTGCCAAATCCAACTGTACTTTTTGTTGAAGCAATTGTGCCTGCAGGTCGGCATCGTTTATTTTTGCCAACACAGTTCCTGCTTTTACTTCGGCACCATCTGGGATATTAAGATAAGTAATCCTGCCACTTACTTCGGGATGCAGTTCCACCATTTCTTCTGACAATACACTGCCGTTGACTTCAATACTGGAAGGAAAATCTTCATTTCCTGCAATGATGATATCAACAGGCACAGGCTGATTTTTTTTGTTGGCATCAGCATTTTTACTGGTATTGTTGCACGAAACCAGAGTGGCTAAAAATACTGGAATGATAATAAATTTGATTCTATTCATAAGCTGGCAGAATATTCGTTTATGTTATTTTTTATGGATTGTAATAAGGAATTAAAAGCTGCTATTTCAGCATGATTAAGTCCTTTTAATGCAATGGCATTGACATCACTATATGCTTTTTTTATTTCAGGAATCGCTTTGTGAGCTTTTTCTGTAAGTTCTAAACCGTATTTTCTTTTATCACTGATGCTTTTCACACGTTTAACATATCCTTTCTCCGATAGATAATCAATACTGCGAAGCATACTTACTTTGTCAATTTCAAGCTGACCTGCAAGTTCCTGTTGTGTTATTGTGCCTTCCGCATTTTCTATTAAAAGTAAAGCATAGTAATTTCTGTCAATATCAAGATGATTGAGTCTTGTGTTTAAAGCCTGCAAATAGTCTTTCCCTATGATTGAAAGCTTACGACCCAAAGGTTGGAGAGATTTATTATTAATAGGCATCAAAACAAGTTTGTGCAAATGTACATCAAATTATAAATGGTTTACATTGTAAACTATATTTTTTGAGAAAAGATAAAATCTAATCCCCGAAAGGGAGAAATAGATTTACCGTGTTTTATTCATAAAGCAATTTAGAAATTTCCTCGTAAAGTGCCTGACCGGTGCTTGGACGCTTCGCATTGAGATCAACAATTTTGCCGTTTTTATCCATCAGCATATAGCGCGGGATACTGTTAATCTGAAAGAATGAAGCTATTTCAGAACTCCAGTTGCCCGGCGAAATTCCCAATTTTCCCTCCATACCAATCTGTTTAACTGCTGCTTTCCAGGCTGCTTCGTCACCATCTATGGAAATGTAGAGAAAAACAAGGTTTTTGAGTTGTTTGGAGTCGAACATTTCGTGTAGCTTTTTCGAATAAGGCATCTTAGCACGACAGGGGCCACACCAGCTTGCCCAAAAATCGATATAAACCACCTTGCCTTTGAAATCATCCAGAGTAAAATATTTGCCATCCAAATCTTTTAGTTTGGGATATTTGGGTGTGTTAGCATTTCCGGATTTATTGTCGCTGCCTTTAACTGCAACTTCCTTGGCATTCATACGTGCCTCGCATTTCTTTTTCAGCAATTGAGTGTAAGTGGAATTGTTTTCTTTTTCAGAAAGTATTCCATAAATATGACCTGCTGTATAAGGCGAAACATTGTTGCAATCGGTACTTAAAAAATTAGCGATATACCAAACAAGTGATTTACCATTTAATTCTTGTTGTGCCACTTTAATCTTGCTTTCCATGGAAGTACTGAAATCTTTGAATTTATTGAAGCCATTCGCTTTAGATGTGAAATAAACCACATAATAAAACAAAAAGTCGCGGTAGGTTTCGCTGCTTAAGGCCTCATCAGTGATCAGTTTCGAATCAATACTCTCCAGCATAACAGCAGGCAAAGCATTTACGGTAAGTATTGCTTTTGAAGAATTGGCATTAATAATCGGGAATGAAAGCAGGCCAAGATAGTAATTATAGCGAATGGTAGTTTCCATATATTTCCTGAACATTTCGTTCATTTTATCTTTATCCTGATAAGCATTATAGAAATCGAGTTGGGCCTTGTGCTCATTGTATAAATTTATTTCAAAATTATCCACCGAAGTGTTCAGAATGGTTTGTTTTACCATATTCTTATCTAAATCCTTATAAAACTTCTCGTAGAAATCGCGCAGAAAAAGATTTTCTCCAGCCACCTTCCCCGAAAAAGAACAGGAATTATAAATAGTATCTTTAGTAAAGTTCAGGCTAATATCAACACCCGGTTCCAAGTATAACCACATCGACTGATTGTTATAACTGAATTTTCCAATTGTGGTTTTATCAAGCTTCACCGAAAAACTGCAATTATTATCTTTAATAATGCTAATGTTTGTGGCATCAAATTCATCAATATAATATTGAGGAACTTTTAAACTGCACGAATCGGATAAAGGCTTGCAAAAATGAACTGTTACTTTGGTAGTGGTTTGTGCAACAGTTAGCAAAGGGAAACACAAAAGCATGAATAGTATCTTTTTCATAAATGGCAATGTTTTGAAATAAAACTCAAAATTAGTGATTTTTCGTATACCAACATAAAATCATCCATCTCAACAATCGATCATAAGATTATAAAAGCCGGTTTATGCGACTCTTTATTAAATGCTATAGAAAACTCGATTCTCTTGTTTAAGCCCTGATTTATTTGATTCATAAATTTGGTAATAGAAGTTTCTCAAATTACAGACATCATCGTAAAAATAGCAAATAATAAACCAATATTAATAAATATTAGGGGGTACATGAAAAAAATCATCCTAATATCACCACATACCCCAATTAATATTATCTACCTTTGTAAAAAAGTAATATTATGACAACCTTTCGTAAAAATGCACTGAATAAAGCCATGAACCGGCCTGTTGAAACCAAAGTGCTACATAATGGTAAAATCTCTGAAATCTTTGGCATGAATGTGTTTGGCCTTGAGGCAATGCGCGAGCATCTGCCTTTTGAAGTAGTGGAAAACATCAAACGCAGTATGGAAACAGGCAGCGGCTTTGATAAACGCATTGCCGATTTGGTAGCATCAGGAATGAAAGCCTGGGCAATTTCGAAAGGAGTTACACATTATACCCATTGGTTTCAGCCATTGAATGGGGCTACTGCCGAAAAACACGATGCTTTTTTCACTCCTGTGGAATCATTAAAAGCGGTTGAACGATTTGAAGGTCGTAATCTCATTCAGCAGGAACCCGATGCTTCCAGTTTTCCGACAGGTGGCATTCGCAACACTTTCGAAGCCCGCGGATATTCTGCCTGGGATCCAACATCACCGGCTTTTATAGTGGATGGCACTTTGTGCATTCCCACCATTTTTGTTTCATACACAGGCGAATCACTCGATTATAAATCGCCCTTGCTCAAGGCTATCAATGCCCTGGATAAAGCAGCCGTGGATATCTGCGAATGGTTTGATAAGAGCATCACCAAGGTGTTCCCCACTTTAGGTTGGGAGCAGGAATATTTTCTGATTGATGAAGCCTTGTTTAATGCCCGCCCCGATTTAGTGCTCACTGGTAGAACTTTGTTTGGTCATGCCGCAGCCAAAGATCAGCAATTGGAAGACCATTATTTCGGGTCTATTCCCGAACGCGCATCGGCCTATATGAAAGAGTTTGAAACGGAAGCCTGGAAACTGGGTATTCCTGTAAAAACACGTCATAACGAAGTAGCTCCCAATCAGTTTGAGCTGGCTCCTGTTTTCGAGGAAGTGAATATTGCCATAGACCACAATCAGCTTATTATGGATATTATGGCACGTACCGCACGCAAACATCATTTCCGGGTATTGTTTCATGAGAAACCTTTTGCAGGCATCAATGGTTCAGGGAAACACAACAACT
Source organism: uncultured Bacteroidales bacterium (assembly GCA_964473775.1). Lineage (GTDB taxonomy): Bacteria > Bacteroidota > Bacteroidia > Bacteroidales > CAIWKO01 > CAIWKO01. The sequence continues at coordinate 7,189 of CAYYQJ010000091.1, forward strand.
GGTCGCTGGCAACCAACACCGGAAAGAACCTGTTGAGTCCCGGAAAAACTCCTAAAACCAATCTGATGTTTCTTGCATTTTTTGTAAATATCATCAAAGCCGTTTACGACCACGCCGATTTGCTCCGCGCTTCTATTGCCACTGCCGGAAACGACCATCGACTGGGAGCCAACGAAGCGCCACCGGCCATCATTTCCATTTTTATAGGAGAGCATCTGACTAGGGTTCTGCACGATGTTGAGAAGAAAGTGAATAAACAAAAGATGACACCCGACGAAAAAACCGACCTGAAACTTAACATCGGAAAAATTCCTCAGATTATTCTGGATAATACCGACCGCAACCGTACTTCGCCCTTTGCTTTTACGGGCGATAAATTCGAATTTCGTGCGGTGGGTTCTTCGGCCAATTGCTCTCCATCCATGATAGCATTGAACACCATTGTGGCCAACCAGTTGATTCAATTTAAAAAAGATGTGGAAAAGCATCTTCAGGGAAACGACGAAAAACGCGATGAAGCCATCTTTAAAGTGTTGAGAGATTATATTATCAGTTCTAAGAAAATACTTTTTGAAGGCAATGGCTATAGCCATGAATGGATAACGGAAGCCGCCAAACGCGGGCTGTCTAATTTAAAAGAAACTCCAAAAGCGCTGGATGCATATCTGTCGGCAAAAACCATTAAAGTATTCGAAAATCTGAGCATATTGACCGAAAGGGAACTAGAATCGCGTTATCATGTAAAGCACGAGATGTACACCAAAATGCTTCAAATAGAAGCGCGTGTGTTGGGCGATCTTGCATTGAATCATATCATACCTACTGCTATCAGATATCAGAATTTGCTGATAGAAAATGTGAACGGCCTGAAAAACATTATGCCTGAAGACGAATTTTTGCAACATAACGTTTATCTGATGAATTTAATCAGAGAGATTTCGGGACATATTGATGGCATACGTAAAAACGTGGCCGAGATGGTGGAAGAACGAAAAATTGCCAACAAGGTAGATGATTTTAAAGCAAAAGCCAATATGTATTGCGGAAAAGTGAAACCTTATTTTGATGTGATACGCGAACATGCCGACAAGCTGGAAGCCTTGATTGACGACGAACTCTGGCCATTGCCGAAGTATAGGGAGATGTTGTTTATTAGGTAATTGTGGTGGTTGGTGTTTGGTCTGTTGTATATGGGATTGAATTATGGGAAGAAAACTGACTTAGTAAGGAAAGCAGGGGTGCTATTTAAGGGTAACAAGCTGGATTAAATAAACGTATAGTGGTGATAGAAAATATGCAGCGAAAAACATATTTATCACGAGTATGCTTCAGGAAGATTTTTGCTGTCTTTGGTGTGCCTTGAGCTGTCTCGTCCTGAAAAAAGTTTACACTTTTTGATTTAAAATCCTGTTACAAATTT
>CAYYQJ010000092.1:0-8588 GCA_964473775.1 uncultured Bacteroidales bacterium
GATAGCTTCAGGTGACTGGAGTTCAGACGTGTGCTCTTCCGATCTACCAAAGGATAATATACATCTTTTAAGAAACTTACTTTTAATATTGTTTTTGAAAACAAATGCAAATAGCAGAAGTTTCTTCACCAGAATGACCAATGAACCTTTTTTCTTTTTCTCAGTTACTAATTCGCAATAATCCGTAAAAACAATTTGTGCGTTTGCGTTTTTGTTTTTTTTTGCAAAATGGAGACATGTGGCAGAGTATTCAGGCAGATACACATCGTCTTGGTGGGCAAGAGTAAGATATTTTGTTTTGCATTTTTGGTATGCAAAATTCCAATCCTTTTGCATACTTCCACCATGTTCATTGATAAGAATTCCAATGTTGTGATTCTTAGCTATGTTTCTAATGAATTCAGAAGGGGTGGATGTGGCGATATAAATTTCACTATGTATAGTTTGTTGTTTTAAAGATATAATGCATTGTTCAAGATATTTTGAATTTTTATAAACAGGGATTATGAATGTATGGGTATTCTCAAGCATTTTATCAGGATTTAGGATGAAGTTTTAGAGTCATTTTAATTAGAGTTTATTTTTGATTTCTACGATAAGCGAGAGTTGTTCTGCAATAAGACCTAAAAAAAAGAAGATTATTGCAGAAATGATTCCTAACAATGTGCCGGTACTAACACCGCGGTCTTCAATAATTAATGGTATTCCCCAAATCAGAGTAGCAATTAAAGTTAAAAAAGATATTGGCAAAAATATTTTCATGGGGTTAAACAACACTACAATATTGATAATTTCCATGACGGTTTAAAAAGGAGTTTCAACATTGATAGTGCTTTCTCCTTTTAAGCGTGGATTAATCTGAATAGGTTCCTCAAGCACGAGATGGCGGTTATTAATAAAACACAGTGTGATAATATTACTTTAAGATATTGTGTTGGGCGTCAGATTGAGATACTTTATTGCTAAATCAGTACGGTAGATTTTTATGCCTGAATTGATATCATGGATGGGCACTGTCATCAAAAATTTCGCAATCATGCGAATTAATCCTTTGCCAATTTCTCTAAAGATAGAAGCTGATTTGGTCCCTTTGCGAGAACCTACTATTATGTCGGCATCTTTGGATGTGATGCAATAATAAAGTCTTTGGATGTCTTCAAAAAGGTGTTGGCCATCAGCATCAATAGTTATAAGATATTCTGTTTCACAGGCTCGAATGCCAGTTTTAATGGCGCCACCATAACCTTTATTGAGTTTGTGATGAATTACTTTGAAGTTTTCAGTAGTGCTAAAGTTATTTAATATTTCTTTGGAATTATCTATAGATCCATCATTTACAATAATTAATTTGAAATTATTTTGCTTGCAGAATACAATCATGGTAGGCAAGACAATTTGTAAATTCGCGACTTCATTATAAGTAGGAATGATGATGGTTAATTGATTTTCTTCGTGCATTTGGCTGTTGTTGGATGTGATGATATTATTTGTATTCTGAATTTTGTGGTTTTGTTTGTTAATGATCTTAATATAAATTTATCATTACAGTCAACGTTGTTGGTTAACGGCTATTATTGCAATCTAAGTTTATTGATTGTTTGAATTTGCATTTTTTCTTTATCTTTCATACGATAAGCAATTTCGCGATTTTTAAGTGCATTTGTGAAATTGGGATTTATTTCAAGAGCCTTTGTGTAATCTGAAATAGCCTCATCCCATTTTCCTAATTTTGAATATGTAACTCCTCGGTTGGAATACGCATTTGCGAAGTCAGGTTTGATTTCAATCGCTTTTGAATAGTCTGCAATTGCCTTTTCTAATAGGTTCAGTTCACTATATGCATTTCCACGATTCGAATAGGCATCAGAAAAGTTAGGATTTAATTTGATGCAAGTATTAAAATCAGCAATTGCTTTTTCTGTTTGTTTCAGTTCTGAATAAATATTTCCACGGTTAGAATAGGCTGTGAAATCATCTGGGGAAAGATCAATGGCTTTTGTAATGTCATTAAGAGCGTTATCAAATTGGCCAATGCTACCAAAAGCAGCACAACGATTTGCGTAAGCATTAGTGAATTTGGGGTTAAGTTTTATTGCTTTTGAATAATCAGTTATGGCATTTCCCCATTGATTAAAATGAGCATAAGCAACTCCTCTATCGTTTAAGGCGGTGATGTATTCAGGATTAATTTGTAAGGCTTTTGTATAGTCGGCAAGAGCCTTTTCCCATTTTCCAACTGTCTTGAAAGCCCATCCACGATTTGTAACTGGCCTTGCAAGATTGGGTGATTTTATTACATTGTCATTCCAAAAAGTAATATCGTCTTTCCAAATTTTATTTCTTTGGAATGTTAAATATGAATTAGTAAGAATAATCATCATTATTAGACCTATGGTAACTGGTTTGTATTTTTTATAGAATAAAATAAATATGCCACAAGTTAGAATTAGAAAAAAACCAAAGGAAGGTAAATATGTGCGGTGTTCGTAAATAAGATCTGTAATAGGAATGAAGCTAGATTCAATTGCTAAAGTAAGAAAGAACCAGAATATGCCAAAAGAAATGATTCTGTTTCGATTAAATTGTAAAATTGCAAAAACGATTAAAGCTGATAGTATAAGAAAACTAATTAAGGTTTGAGGTTCGAAAAAGCTATTTGAAAGAGGAAAATCGTAATCAACAACCTGATTTATCGGTAAAAATAAGAGTTGTATGTATTTTATAATCACACTAAACTGGGTTAACAGATAATTAATAGGTGTTATCGTGTATTTGTTTCCTGATTGAGAAATAATCGTATCGAAAATACTAAAAGAAAATCTTAATAAAATAATAGCAATGATACTTATTACGCCGAAGATGAACAGATAAAGCCTGTAATCTTTAAAATTAATTTTGAATTTTCCGGTTCTAAAAAGGAAAATCTCAACCATTATTATGCTAAAGGGTAAGGTGAAAGCATTTTCTTTAGAAAGCATAGCCAGAATAGCTGAAATAAAACAAGTTCCAAAAAAAAAGTATTTTGAAATATTTTGTTTTTCCTGCAATCGTGCCTGTAAATATAGTGCTACTGAAAGGAGGTAAAATAGAGTAACCATTGATGCCATCCTTTGAACAATATATGTGACAGATTGGGTTGCTAAAGGATGAGATACAAATAGGAAAGCTGCTAACAATGCTATGGTGTTTTTATGTTCAACAATCTTACTTTTTTTTATAGCAGGAGATAAAAAAATAAGAATAATGAGCCACCAAACCACTATGGTGTTTATGAGGTGGGTTCCAAGGTTTACCAGATGATAACTCCATACATTGAGTTGGCTGAAATGATAATTTATTGCAAAACTTAAATAAGGGAGCATACGGCTTTTACTATAATTCCACCATGACCCAAGATTTGATAATTCACGGAGTTTAGGATTGTTTACTATATTGTTAAAATCATCAAAATGAAATGAACAGTAAAATGAATTGGAATAAATGATGATGCCCAACAATAAAATGCTGCCTAAACCTATCAGGTTGATATGTGAATTCTTAGCTTTTGATGCGTTTATGGGAAGAGTTTTCGTTGTCTGAAGTTTTTTCGGTAGATTTTTTTTTGCCATTTTCTGTTTTATTCAATAAATGATATTTGTTTTAAAATGATTAAAAATTGATTTAAGATTTTTGCAATCCATATTTGTTGCTAAAGTGTAATGTAATTATGTTATTAATGTGAAAAAAAACTAAATGAAAATTTTGAAATGATTGTTTGAGCCGCAATTTAAAATGATTGATTATTAATATTTTTTCTCATTAAATTCATTCAAAGAAGGCAAGAATATTTTTATTCTTGGTCGTTGTAAAGAATAAAACGATAAATATGATATATATGGCATAAATAAGATTATGGATTTTCCTGTTTGCAAATATAGATCAAATTATTTAAATCAGTAAATGATGGTGATATATTTTTTTAGTTTTATTATTAGCTTTATTTTGGTAAGCAATCTGCCGATTTGTTATAGCCAAGGTAAATTGCGAGTCGATTTCTAAAGCCGCATTATAGTAAGTAATTGCTTTATCCCATTGACGTAGTTTACTAAAGGCAATTCCTCGATAGAAAAGTAATTGTTTGTTTTTTGGATCGGAATTTAATACAGTAGAATAATCGTCGATTGCTTTATTCCACTCTTCCATATAGCTATATGCATTACCCCGATTGGAATATGCCATACTGAAAGCCTGTTTTATACTTATTGCTTTATTGAAATCGACGACTGCTTTGTCCCAATTTTGTAATTTTGAGTATTCTATGCCTCGCTGAGAATAAGCTTCGGCAAAACCGGGTTCAATTTTAATTACTTTCGAGAAATCGTTTAATGCTTTTTCAGATTTCTGCAGTCCGCTGTAAGCGAGTTTATAAAAAAAGAAGTGGAAAGACTAACAGCTAACAATATTACAAACATATGCAGTTTTTAGTTATTTTCATGCATCCTTATTGGACTAATAATTAGTGTGGTGTGTATTGGTATTAAAGTCATAAACCCAAGCTCCTGAATTGGAGGTGCAATAAAAAGGGATATTATTTTGGGTGCATTTATTAATCCACTTGGTTTTATAAGTTTTAGTATTTGAAGCATCCAAAATCAATAACTGAGGGTGAAAACCTAAAAGCAAGGAATCTGGAACTATATCAGGATTGTTTGAAAGCAGGAGAAAATCAGTTTTTATGTGAGGATATGAAGTCATGTCTTTGTCAATAATAACGAGACTTTTTCCGCAGAAATTTATGAATGAACTCTTTTTATAAAAAACATCGTCTTGTTGGACTTTCGTCTCGTCTTTTATAATATAGCTGTATTTCACTCTGGTTTTATTGAGGGTTCGGCTGTTATTAATAAAATATTCCTGTTTAGAAGTATCCAAATTGAACGCTGAATCGGTAACAAAATAACAGGATTTGCCATTAATAAAATCAATGGCAGTGTGTTTGTTGATGTTGTAAACAATAATTTTTTTCTGATTTGCTGTGCTGAGATTATTCAAGGAAAAAGAAGTTAGGAAAATGACTAAACACAGGAAAGTAGCTAATAATAGTTTGGGTTTTTTCCACAATAGATACATGCCTGTAAATGCAATGAAGCAATACAACAGTATCATTTCAAATCCTGTAATTGAAATGGCTTTGGTAACAGAATAGGGGAGTCTTTCGATGTAAGATATTGAGCCATTTAAAAGAAGAAGCGACCATGTTAAGGCTTTTGAGAATACCAAAGATAAAATGGGTATAGAATAGCAAACAAGGTAGGCTATGCCAAAATAAATTACTAAAGCAGATAGAGGAACTGCAATGATGTTGGTTAAAATGAAGTAATTAGGAAATTGATGAAAATAATAGAGGCAGAGGGGTGTTGTGATTATTTGTGCAGCAAAGGAAACGGCAATTAATGACCAGATTTTATCAATCAACCAAAACCGACTCGAAAACAGTTTATATATGTAGGGATAAATTGCGACTATGCCAATTACAGCCATATAGGAAAGTTGAAATCCCACATCCATAAGAAACATAGGATTAAATAAAAGCAATGCAATAGCAGAAGCTGCCAAGGTGTTGAAAATGTTGGCGGGATATTTCTTTGCATTTCCAATCGCAATAAAGGTAAACATTGTTGCGGCCCTTAATACTGCAGGAGACATTCCTGTCAGAATGGCATAGAACCAAACAAATAAGATTAGAATAATGGCTTTAGGAATTCTACCATACCTGAATTTATCGAGAAAAAATAAAAAAAAGTTTAAAACCAGATAAATAACTCCGACATGCATACCCGAAACACTTAAAATATGCATGGCTCCGCTGCCCTGATATTCTTTAATCAACTGCGGTTCGAGCTTGTCAGTATTTCCTACAAGTAGAGCTGAAATGACAGCATATTCTTTTCCTGATACGCCGCTTTTTTTGAGAATTTCAAGTAGTTTTCGCTGTAAACTGTAGGCGTATTTGAAAAGGAAGTTGCCATTGTTAGTGGATATCTTTTTCCAACTATTTGAGTTCTGAAAAGAAGAAAATTCAACAGAGCGATTTTTTAGGTAAGTTTTATAGTCATACTCTCCCGGATTTAAAGGAGGTTGAATGGTGTCGAATTTTCCATAAACCAAAATATTGTCGCCATAATTCAGCTTCTTTGAAATACTGTCTTTCTTTAAATAAACTATTGCTTTTCCGGAGGTTTGATGCCATGAGACTGAATCGCGGATAGCGCAAACTTCTACTATGGCTTTATTTGAATTTTCTTTTTCCTGTATTGGTTCTGAGAGTGTGCAAACATAAATGCCTTTCGCGGTAATAAACTTCCCAAAGAAATTGTCGTTATTTGATGAGTTATTGAAAACTGTTAGTTCGTATCCGGCTAAAAATAGAAATAAGAAAACAAAAAATCCGAAAAGCCAGCGTAAACTAAATGATAGTTTTTTGTGAAAAACAAAAACCATCAAAGCAATGATTCCAAAAAGGATAATGAAGAAGAAAAATGGGATTAACCAGCTGAAATTAAAATAAATCACTACTATGATTCCTGAAAGGAACGGAAGCAAAATCCTTGCGAATGGAAAGCGATTCCAGAACATAGCGCATAAAGTTTATTTGCAATAATTCAGATATTTATGAGAAGTAGTTTGTTTAGTAAACATGAGAACCATTATTTAATCATCAATTCATCGTAATCTATCACCTTAACATCTTTGTAATAAAATTTGATGATGTCCATATAGCTATAACCTAATTGCGCCATACGAATAGCTCCCTGTTGGCTTAATCCTACTCCATGCCCATAACCTCTTCCTTTAAAAATAAGATAACCACCTTGCTGATCAACAATAGAAAACCAGGTGGATTTTAAGCCAAGGTCTTGTCGAATAATGGTGAGTGGAATTGAATCAGCAAAATACACCTGCCTGTTTTCCTGTTTATAAGTAAGAGCATAATTTTTCTTAACCTGATCAGTAATATTGTAATTAAATTTAGTTGACAAATAGTCGAGCCAGTTTGTGGACAGAATTTTATATTCCCAGGTGGCATTTGACATTTTTAAAGAAAAGGTGTCTTTTACCGATTTCAGATAACTGGTAGGTATGTTCCAAATATCTTCTGAATTTACCGTTTGTCCTCCGGAATTGGCATGAAAAGCTGCAGAAATCATTTTATTGTCTTTGTCAACAATAACATCCCCTGCAGTTTTAAAAGTAGCTGCCAAAATTTCGTAGTTTTTGCAACGGTTTTGGTACATCTGACAATGAACGCTGTCGCATAAATTATATCCCTCTTTCGAGTGTTTCTTAATATTATTCATGGCATAGGTTCGGCATGTAATCGCCTGTACCAGATAAAAGTCATTGTCTTTTGCACTTCCACCACCTTCAGATTGAACTACTCCTGCAACATAATTTTCGAGTTCGACATGGTTTATTATCTGGAATTTGTTGTTTACGGTTGATAACCGTAAATCATCATCATAAATTCTTTCTTTAATCTCGTTATTAAGGGGCTTGACTTTAAAAGAATTTAATAATCCACCGCCATTCAATGTTAAAGAATAAAAAGTTCCAATGTTAACTGAACCTTTTATAACTTTAATGGAATCTTTTTCAACTTTCAGCAAAATTGTTTCATTCTTTAAAATGTCAGTAATCTTTTTGTCGGCACAAAACAATGAATATTTTCCTGATAAGGGTGTGAAATTAATAGAGTTGATATTATATCCTGTAAAAATTTTAATATCAAGGTAGTTGCCTCCCATTACGATATTTGAAAATATAAGGCTAATGATTAGCAGCAGGATATGTTTGTTATTCTTCATTATAATGATAAAATAGGTCTATGGTGCAAAAATATAATTATTTGTTTGAATCTATTGAAAAAGTTTACTGACTAATGTTATTGTGATATAATTCTTTAGTTCTCCGTTGAGTTTTCTTTTTCTTTTTTGGATTTTAAGCTTCCGTCAAATATCTCGAATTTAACGAATCGGCATTCCAAAGGGCCATTAAAAAGAGGTATTTTCTTTGATGGTTTCAATCCTACAAATTTTAAAGCCTCATTATGTGCACTGATAATCCATGCAGTATAGCCTACGCAATGGTTTTTTAAAGTATTTCCGATTTCCTGATACAATGAAATAATGTCATCGGTTTTAATCCTTTCGCCATAAGGAGGATTCATGATAATAATTCCTTTTTCTTTTGGAAATAGATAAGTTTGAAAGTCGGATTCAAACAGTTGAATATCTTTATGAAGTTTGGCAGAACGAATGTTTTTGTTTGCCACCATAATGGCTACTTCTGATTTGTCGGAACCAATGATTTCGCAATCAGAATCAACAATTTTATCGTCAGCTTCGTTTTTTACCTTAAGCCATAAGTTTTCATCAAAATTGCTCCAGTTGAAGAATCCAAACGATCTTCGGTAATAGCCTGCAGGAATATTTGCGGCAATCATAGCAGCTTCTGTAAGAATAGTACCTGAACCGCACATGGGGTCGTAAAGATTGGTTTAGATCGGAAGAGCGTCGTGTAGGGAAAGAGTGTTCAGAGCCGGGTAGGGC
>CAYYQJ010000093.1:0-8569 GCA_964473775.1 uncultured Bacteroidales bacterium
GGCATTATAGCTTTTAATAACGTGGCTTGCTGCACCCTGTAAATCGGAAACATTTATCCATTTCATCTGGTTTTTGGCAATAGCTGCCTGCCATTCTTTTTTATCGGTATCAAGGCTCACTGCCATTATTTCCAGTCCCAACTGCCGATAATGCTGATAAATATCCAACAACTGCGGCATCACTTTTTCGCAATGCGGACAAGTGGACGACCAAAACACCAACAACACCGCCTTGGCCTGAACACTATATAAACTTATCTGATTGCCCAGAGAAGTATTGAGGTTGAAATCGGGCGCGGGATTGCCGGCTTTAAGTTTTTTCATAGTGGCAGCACGCTCGCTCATGCTTTTGTCGGTTGAGGTTAGTTCGCAAGTGTTTTTCAACAGATAATTATCCACCAGATGCACAAAAGTACCTTCCCAGGGTGTATCCTCAAAAGTGCTTTCCAGCAGATTTAAAATGTATTTATACACAGGCGAATCGGGCATGGTTTTTTGCAAGATAAAGTCCACGGCTGCGGTATAATTTGAATCTGATTCAGGATCAACATATTTATTCAGATAATCGGTACAAAGCACATAAAATGTCTCAGAATTCAACAAAGTGGAGTCAGAAAAATCAATACGGTCGAAAAAATGTTCTTTCATAAAAGCCTTTCGTGATTTGTATTTTATGGCATCAGGCCGCTTTTTATACAATTCATAATTGGGTTCGAGATAGGCATTCAATAGTTTCTGAACAAACATTCCTTTGCTTTTTTCATACAGCGACAAGGTATATTTTTCGAGATATTTATCCAGAAAATAAGCTTTGGTAGCCATGCTATCCAAATCGTGGGTCATCACTTTGTTGTTGGCTTCAAATATTTTCTGTCCCATTTTCGATATCAAATCTATAGAATCATTAATCACCAGAGAAGTTCGCCAGTAATCATAATATATTTTATTTTCTTCCGACGAAATCACCTGAATTTTATCCAGCAAACTTTCCATATCGTTTTGCATCACCACGTTTTCGTGATTCAGAATCACATCGGTAAACAGATTTTTACCAAACGAAATCCGATAAACACCTACAGGCAAATTTTCGGGGATATTAAACTCAATGTTTCCATGTTCAGCAAACACCGAATCAACGGGGATGTAAGCACTGCCCTGTACAGATGAAAGATAAACCTCAACAGAGTGCAAACCTTTTACATTGTATTTAATATGATACTGCGCCCTGGCCTGCATCAGACAAACACAACAGATTAATAACAAAAGGATGAAAAGTTTTTTCAAAAGTTTTTTTTACAAAATTATAAAATCGACGGGATATTAATTTAAAAATTACAGAATGTGTATTTTCCCCTTAATGGATTTGTTTCAGCAAATAAAAATCCCGAAAACTATAAATATAATTTTCGGGATTTTAAGAATGAGTGTTAGTAAGAACTTCTAAAGCTTATTTAAAATCGAATTTAAATCCAAAAGCACATCCTGCATAAGGATTTATGTGGGTGTTTTTATGTACCACAATTTCGGTTTCCAATCCTAAATTACCTTTAATAAAAAAGTTCATCTGATTCCAGATTTCTTTCTTTTTGCAAAGTCTGAAATTGATACCAAATGGCATATTTATACTTGCAAAAATGGTTGGTTCTGCTTTTGTAAATGTTTTGGTTTCTTCGCTTCCCAGAAAGTTGCCGCTTCCAAACTGATCGTAGTTTGCACTGGAGTTATAAAAACTCAGCAACACAGCACTGTCTTTTTGATAACTTTCGTGAATGTTGGCAGTGATTGCATAAGCAGCATCAATTCCAACACCTGTAAACAAAGAAACTCTTTTTTCAGGATCTGTTTTAAATAAATATTGAACACTGGCTCCAATCACATTGGCTCTTATTTCAAAACTCTTACGAGTACGCGACACAGTGTCTGTTTGATATTTAACCGAATTTATACTGAAAGTATCGCCTGGTGTGCTGGCAAAATATTCGCCATGACGGTCTTCCAGATTTGAACCTGAATAAAATATCCCAATAGTAAGTTCACGCTTTTTGTTGTAATCGCCCAATTTTTTCGAATACGGATTTAATCCGATTTCAAATGTCAACTGATTTCTTGTAGTAAAATTTCCTGAATTGAAGTTCATCATAGAACCTTTATTTCCTGAATTCCATGAATGATTGTCTTTTGAAGGATTCTCAAATTCAAAATCTTCTTTTCCTAAGGTTCTGTATTTATTCGCTCCTGATGAAAGTGAAATAGAAGTAAATTTAAAACAGCACTTTTGGCCATCTTTCATGCAACACTTTTTACCTTCGCAATGTTTTTTTGTGGTATCTGATATACTCTGACTTTGTGCAGTAAATGCAAACGCAGAAATAACAAATAATAACAAAACAAGTTTTTTCATAATGGTTAAATTTTATTTTAGATGTGAATAACGAACCACGCAGACATTTATTGTGCCAAATTAATAATTGGCATAAAATAAAAGACAATAGTGATGCGAATTACAATAATGTCTATTTCGCTACCTGAAGCGAAGTAGCCCATTTGCAAACAATGTCTTTTTGTTCTGCAGTAGGGATTCTGTCTTTGCCTACCGAGGAAGGAGGCATACTACCATTGCTAATGGCTTTACAAATAGCATTTGCTTTTTTTGCCTGCTTTTTGACTTTATAGCTATCCCATGCTGAAAAACTCCAAACAGAAGCAGCCATTCCACCTCCTGTATTATGACAACTGGCACAAGAATTTTTCAAAATACTTGCCACATTGTCAGGAATAGCATTTGCGATTTGATTTGTTTTCTTTTGACTAACAGCCTTAAGCGGACTGATAATCACGATGGCTGCAAGGAAAACTCCCAGAATTGCAAGCATCAGATAATTTAACTTTTTCATTTTTTAAAGATTTAGTGGTGAAATTTACTGTAAAGTTACTTTAATTTATTGAAAAGAATACCAAATTTATTATTGATAAAAATCCGGTTTATTAAGTAGAAGCAATGAAATGGTTTGTACAATAATAATTTTAATCAAATTTACAAAGCATGTAAGGCTTTTCTAAATTAACTATCATAACATAGGCCCTAAGAAAAGATGTGCCGTTTTTTCCTTTTATAACACGTGAGAAAACAATGAAACTTGTTTTTATTTAAAATGACACTTGTTAAAAAATCTTAAATAAGGTTAAATTTTAAAACCCTAAATGTTTAAATACCAACCAAATTTTTGAAACAATGTAATCTTAAGACATTCCCCACTACTTTCCGCTTTAATAAATAATACTATTTTTACAAGTTCTAAAAATTGCTAATTCATTATCGAATTTAGTATTAAATAAAAAATGAACCAATCTTATAATTGCTATTTATAACTTAATTGAAAATATAAAGTGTACAGATTACAATCGAAAATTGATACCAACTCAGAAGAGTTCAAAAATAACAAACAAGAGTTCTTAAAACTGCTGAACCAATATAAACAAATTCATAAGGAAGTGACCAAAGGTGGTTCGGCGGGTGCAATAAAAAAACATAAAGAAAGAGGCAAACTGCTGGCACGTGAACGCATTGATGTGTTGGTTGATCCAAATACACCATTTCTTGAATTGTCGTCTTTGGCTTGTTATGATTTATATGATAATGGATTTCCATCAGCAGGTATTGCTACGGGTATAGGCTTAATTCATGGCAGAGAAGTGGTAGTGATTGCCAATGATGCTACGGTAAAAGGCGGTACTTATATGTCGTTTACCATTAAGAAACACCTCCGCGCTCAAGAAATAGCCATGGAAAACCATCTACCATGTGTGTATCTGGTAGATTCGGGTGGCGCCTTTTTGCCCGAACAGGATAAAGTATTTCCGGATAGAGACCATTTTGGCAGATTCTTTTACAATCAGGCCCGTATGTCGGCAATGGGCATTCCACAGATTGCTATCGTAATGGGTAGCTGTACTGCCGGTGGTGCTTATGTTCCTGCTATGAGCGACGAAACCATTATCATCCGCAATCAGGGAACCATCTTTCTTGGTGGTCCTCCTTTGGTGAAAGGTGCCACAGGCGAAATCGTAACACCTGAAGAATTGGGAGGTGCAGAAGTACATACCACCATTTCGGGCGTTGCCGACCATATTGCCGAAGACGATCATCATGCCATACAAATTTGCCGCAATATTTTCCAATCGATGGAGCGGAAAGAAAAACAATTTTTGGATATCATACCTATTGAAGAACCTTTTTATGATCCTGAAGAGCTGTATGGAATAGCCCCAATTGATTTCCGTAAAATGCTCGACCCCCGGGAAATCATAGCCCGTATGGTTGATGGCAGTAAGTTCCACGAATTTAAAGAAAACTATGGAACTACTCTGGTAACCGGATTTGCACGTTTGATGGGATTCCCTGTTGGCATTATTGCAAACAACGGTGTGTTACTGTCTGAATCGGCATTGAAAGGCACTCACTTTATTGAACTTTGTACCTCTCGTAAGATTCCTTTAATATTCTTACAAAACATCACCGGTTTTATGGTGGGTAAAGAATATGAACGTAAAGGCATAGCCAAAGACGGAGCAAAAATGGTGCATGCAGTAGCAAATGCCAATGTACCAAAGTTTACCGTAATTTTCGGTGGTTCTTTTGGAGCAGGCAATTATGGTATGGCTGGCAGAGCATTTAGTCCACGATTATTATTTATGTGGCCTAACAGTAAAATATCTGTTATGGGCGGCATGCAGGCAGCTACGGTTTTAATTACCGTGAAAGAAGAACAAATGCAACTTGAAGGCAAAGAAATGCATCCCGATGAAATTGAAAAACTGAAAAAAAACATTATTGCCAAATACGACCACGAAGGTTCGGCTATATACAGTACGGCTCGTATGTGGGATGATGGCATCATCGATCCCGTTGATACCCGTAAAGTAATTGCAATGGGAATTGCAGCATCGCTCAATAATAAATTTCCAGACCAAAAGAATGGCGTTTTCAGAATGTAATTCCTTTCTTATCAGTCTTACCATTTTAAAACTTTAAGAAGAAGTATGAAAAATTATGAAACTCTCGAAATAGAATTAAACGATTCTATCTGCACTGTATGGCTCAACAGACCAGATGTACATAACGCACTAAATCAAGAATTGATTGCCGAATTGATTGATTCCTTTGAACATATTAATTCATCACCAGAAGTTCGAATCGTAATGTTACGAGGTCGTGGGAAATCCTTTTGTGCAGGTGCGGATTTAAATTACATGAAAGGTATTTCTACCTTTGGGTTAGAAGAAAACTATCAGGATAGTTTGAAACTAGCCAAATGTTTTAATGCAATCTATACTTGTAAAAAACCAACCATTGCTATCGTTCAGGGTGCTGCCATTGGTGGTGCTAATGGACTATTGGCTGCCTGCGATTTTGTTTATTGTACGGATGATACAAAGTTTGCTTTTAGTGAAGTAAAATTAGGAATTGCCCCAGCCACTATTTCATTATACGTTACCAAACGCATAGGCGAATATGGTTCACGTGAACTGATGATTAGCGGAAGAAGATTCTCAGGCAAAGAAGCTGAATGGTATCGTTTGGTGAACAAATCTTTACCCACTGAAGAATTAGAAGCTTATGTAAAAACGATTACAGATAGTTTAATGACAAGTGGACCCGATGCTATGGCAGCCTGCAAAGAATTAATCTACAACATATCAAACAAGTTAAGTTTTGAGGATGCTATTGATTATACCGCACACCTTATTGCTGAACTCAGGGCATCGAAAGAAGGTCAGGAAGGCATGGCATCTTTCCTGGAAAAAAGAAAACCCAACTGGGTGAATTAATTAAAAATGGTGGCAGAAAATTTCGTACCTTTAAGGTATGAGAAGCTAAGCTGTCATTAAAAACAAAAAACTGAAATGAAAAAAGAAATAAAATTTAGTCTGGTCTACCGCGATATGTGGCAATCCTCAGGGAAATATGTTCCCCGCGTCGACCAGTTAAATAAAATAGCCCCTGTAATAGTCGATATGGGATGTTTTGCCCGTATAGAGACCAACGGAGGTGCCTTCGAACAAGTGAACCTCCTTTATGGTGAAAACCCAAACACAGCGGTACGTCAGTGGACCAAGCCTTTCAACGATGCCGGCATTCAGACCCACATGCTCGAGCGTGCCCTGAATGGCATCCGCATGTTTCCCGTTCCTGCCGATGTGCGTCGCCTGATGTATATGGTGAAGAAAGCTCAGGGGGTCGACATTGCACGCTCTTTTTGTGGCCTCAACGATCACAGAAACCTGGAACTTTCTATAAAATACGCCAAAGAAGCCGGTATGATCTCTCAGGCAGCTCTGAGTGTCACCCATTCGGAAGTTCATTCGGTGGATTATTATATGGGCGTGGTCGACAAAGCCATCTCTTACGGAGCCGACGAAATCTGCCTGAAAGATATGGCAGGGATTGGTCGTCCTACTACCCTCGGCCGTCTGGTGAAAGCCATTAAAGACAAATACCCTAACACCATTGTTCAATATCACGGACATTCAGGTCCCGGTTTTTCGGTGGCCTCTATGCTCGAAGTGGCCCGCGCCGGTGCCGATTATCTGGATGTGGCCATGGAACCCCTTTCCTGGGGAATGGTTCATCCCGATGTGATTACCATTGCTGAAATGCTGAAGGACGATGGTTTTATCGTTCCCGAGATCAATATGAATGCCTATATGGAAGCCCGTGCTCTGACGCAATCCTTCATGGATGACTTCCTCGGTTATTTCATCGACCCCAAGAACCGTTACATCTCTTCCCTCCTCATTGGTTCCGGCTTGCCCGGTGGTATGATGGGCAGCCTCATGGCCGACCTGAAAGGCATACACAACGTTATCAATTCTACCCTGAAATCGCAGGGCAAACACGAACTCAACGAAGACGAATTGCTGGTAAAGTTGTTCGACGAAGTAACCTACATCTGGCCTAAACTGGGGTATCCCCCATTGGTGACTCCCTTCAGCCAGTATGTGAAGAACGTTGCCTTGCTTAATATTCTGCAGCTTACCAAAGGCGAAGAACGTTATTCCATGATAGACAACAACACCTGGGACATGATACTCGGCAAATCAGGTACCTTACCGGGTCCTCTTGCACCTGAGATCATAGAGCTTGCAAAAAAGATGGGCAAGGAGTTCTACACAGGCGTTCCTCAGGACGGCTATCCCGACGTACTGGATAAGTACCGCAAGGAAATGATAGAGAACAACTGGGACTTTGGTCAGGACGATGAGGAACTCTTTGAGTTCGCCATGCACGAGGCCCAGTATCGCGATTACAAGTCAGGCGCCGCCAAGACCCATTTTGAACAGGAAGTAGAAGACGCAAAAGCAAAAACCACAGAAAATAAAACCGTATCAAAAATGAAAGAGAAACTAAGTCCTAACCGCAGTTCCTATCCAAAAGAAGAAGTTTCAGCACAGGAGGCCATAACCGCTTTTGTTTTACATTCCATAAGTCAGAAAGCCCAAGCCCCCAGCGAACACTCCAACCCTGTCAACAATGTGTGGAGCACCATAGGCTTCTGGAGAAACCTGCTGAAGGTCAGTGTTAATTACGAGAAAGTCGACATTGAAATGTTTTACAAACAATCGAGAGACGGAAACTACGAATTGCAGATCAACGGCGAAAGCCACAAAGCAAAAGTGGAATACGTTTCGGAAGATGAACTGGATATTACCCTCAACGGACGCAAGGTATTTGCAGCCATCACCCTAATGAACGACGGCACTTCCAAAGTACTGATCAACAGTAAGGAATATTTCATGAGCCGCAATGATATGCTAGTTGAGACATCCGAACTCATCGAAAACGAATCTACCAATCATTCCTCAGCAGCCAACAATCTGTTGTCGCCCATACCCGGAAAGATCTTCAAGATCAATGTAAGCGAAGGCGATAGTGTGAAAAAAGGCGATGTAGTAATCGTGGTTGATGCCATGAAAATGGAGAACAACCTCATTGCGAAAAGAGATTCCGTGGTTAAAAAGATACACGTTTCGGTGAACCAAATGGTGACAGGTAATTTCCTGCTGGTTGAACTGGAAGAAATTCTAAACTAAGAATTAATGAATCTGGTGATCACTGAAAGTCCGAGGGACGCTATGCAAGGCTTGCACGAATATATCCCTGCCCAAACCAAGGCAGATTATATCAATAGCTTGCTGAAAGCGGGTTTCGACATCATTGATGCCGGTAGCTTCGTTTCCGAAAAAGCCATCCCTCAGTTGAAAGATACTGCTGAGGTGTTGAGTAAATTGGATCTTTCAGATACTTCACCCGAGATTATGGTGCTGGTGGCCAATGCCAAAGGTATTGAAATCGCCTGTGCCAGCAAAGAGGTCACCTGGTTGGCCTTTCCGTATTCTGTTTCGCCCGCTTTCTTAAAACGTAACATCAATGCCGATTTGCAGCAGGGGCTTCAGTTGATAGAACTGGCCAACGACCTCTGCGAAAAGAGCCATAAAAAGCTGAAGGTATATCTTACTATGGGTTTTGGAAATCCTTACGGAGACAGGTATGATACGGAATTGGTCATGG
>CAYYQJ010000094.1:0-8507 GCA_964473775.1 uncultured Bacteroidales bacterium
ACCTGCGAAAATTTCGCTGCAAGCAGCGGGGAATTTAACCCTAATGAGATTAAAAATACATGCAGTTTTGAATACTTTTTCTCGTATCAATTTCGAACTCTTACTTAGTAAGTATTGGTATTAAAGGTTCAAAAGAAACTATCCTGTATTTAATCAAAGATTTCATCAGGAATAAGTGTCCCTTTGTAAACGCCAATGCTTAAATGATATATATCAATACAAATCAATGAATTAACTTGCATAATCTTCGTTCTTTCTTAAATATTTCCTTTAGTTTTGCATAACTTTTTTGGGATAGCTCGCAGATAAGAATTTGATGTGCAAATTTAAAAGTTAACTTTTTAGTCGAAGTTAGGCTTTTGTGTACACAAAACCAATTCGATGTATCTGTTAATTAATAACCTGAAAACGTAGACGAAGAAAATGATCCATGAAAAATCAACTTAACTAATTAATATTAACTTTAATAAATAGATTGTTATGACAAAACCGGTTCCATCAGATCTCGAAATTGCACAAAGTGCCGATATTAAGCCGATAAAACAAATTGCGGCTAAATTGGGTATCGCCGAAAGCGACCTTGAATATTACGGAAACTATAAGGCCAAACTTCCTTTACGTCTTATCGATGAAGAGAAAATAAAGAAAAGTAAACTAATTCTTGTGACCGCTCTAACTCCCACTCCTGCCGGTGAAGGGAAAACAACTTCGTCTATCGGATTGACTGAAGGGTTGAATAAAATTGGGAAGAAAGCAATGGTTGTTATCCGCGAACCTTCTTTAGGACCCGTTTTTGGTGTAAAAGGCGGAGCTGCTGGTGGTGGATACTCTCAGGTGATACCGATGGAAGATATAAACCTTCATTTTACCGGCGACTTTGCAGCTGTTGAAAAAGCTAACAATTTGCTATCAGCTTTGATTGATAATAATTTGCAAAGTAAGACCCGCAGCCTGAATATTGACCCGAGAACCATTGTCTGGAAACGTGTAATGGATATGAACGATCGTGCATTGCGCGATATAGTTATTGGTTTGGGCGGCACTGGCAATGGCATTCCGCGTGAAGACGGATTTAACATCACACCCGCTTCGGAGATCATGGCTATTCTTTGTATGTCGAAAGATCTGGACGATTTCAAGAAAAGGTGCGGAAGTATTTTTATAGGGTTCACCTTTGATAAAAAACCTGTATTTGCCCGCGAACTGAAAGCCGAAGGCGCAATGGCCCTTTTGATGAAATATGCCATCATGCCCAACTTAGTTCAGACTCTGGAAGGTAATGCCGCTATCATTCATGGAGGCCCCTTTGCGAACATCGCCCAGGGAACAAACTCTATCATAGCTACCAAAATGGGAATGTCGCTTGCCGATTATGTCGTAACCGAAGCTGGTTTTGGCGCCGATTTGGGGGCTGAAAAGTTTATGGATATAAAATGCGGTTATGCAGGACTGAAACCCGATACGATTGTAATTGTTGCTACAATCAAAGCCATTCGTCATCACGGCGGAGCCAAAAAAGATGAATACAACACTCCTAATCTGGATAGGGTTAAGGTGGGTATTGAGAATCTGGAAAAACATATTGAGAACTGTATGAAATTCGATATCAAACCCGTTGTGCACATGCATAATATCGCAACTGCATCTGCTGAAGAATTCGCTTTTGTAAAAGAAAAATGCGAAAAACTGGGTGCTGTGGCTGTTTCGTCTGAATGTTGGGCCGAAGGCGGCGAGGGCACAAAAGATCTGGCTCATGCTGTGGTTGATGTTATTAACGAAGGAAACAATAATTTTAAGCCTTTATACGACTGGAATTTGCCGGTTGAAGAAAAGATTAAAATCATTGCAACAGAAATTTATGGCGCCGATGGTGTTGATTATTCTGCAAAAGCATTATCTGATCTAAAAAATATTTATACCCTTGGATTCGATAAAATGCCCATCTGTATGGCAAAAACTCAGAAATCTCTCAGTGATGTCGAAACAAGGTTAGGACGCCCGAAAAATTTCAGGGTAAGCGTGCGTCAGTTCGAATTTGCTACCGGTGCCGGATTTATCATTCCGATATTGGGCGAAATGATGCGAATGCCAGGTTTACCCGCAATTCCTGCTTCGGAAGGCATGGATATCGATAATAATGGTGTAATTTCTGGATTGTCCTAAAAAATAACCCCTGTACTTTAATCATAATCGTGATTTAAAATAAATTAGCATGTGTGAGTGTTTAGATGATATATTTTCAGCATTTAAAGGCAGTCCGGAGGAATTAATTCCTATTCTCCAGAAGGTTCAGGAGAAAGAAGGTTTTTTGTCTGAAGATTCAATGAGGAAGATTGCCAAATTCACCAAAGTACCTGCGAGCAAGGTGCATGGTGTGGCTACTTTTTATGCGCAATTTAGATTTAAACCCAAAGGTAGAAATCATATTATGTTGTGTCGTGGTACTGCCTGCCATGTAAAAGGCGCCCCACGTATCCTTGAGGAGATTGAGAAGCAACTCGATCTGAAAGAAGGAGAGACTTCTCATGATCTCGAATATTCAATAGAAAGTGTCGCCTGCATTGGTGCCTGTAGTCTGGCTCCCTGCATTACGGTGAATGATAAGGTACAGGCGGATCTTACTCCCCAAAAGATAGAAAAGTTTTTCTCAAGGTCAAATAAGTAAAATTTCATGAATCTAGAAGCAATGATTGCCAAAGCCGGTATAGAATGGAAGGAGCTAATGCATGGTTCTGATCCTGTGGTCTTGGTTGGGAATGCCACCTGTGGCCGGTCAGCAGGTTCGATGGAAGTAATAGAGGCATTCGAAAGCGAGATATTGAAACACGACATAAAATGCAGTGTGCTGGAAGTAGGTTGTATCGGAATGTGTTATCTCGAACCCATAGTTTGTATATATAAACCTGGGTATCCGGTAATATGTTATTGTAATGTGGGTAAAAAAGAATCGGTTGATATCTTTGAATCTTTTATTATCAATGACAAAGTTGTTGATAATAAAATTATTGGAGTTATTGGAAAAGACAATAAAACAAATTTCCCTGATTTACATTCTATTCCTGTTATGCAACCTCAGGTGCGACTGGTTCTTCAAAATTGCGGCCTCATCGATCCCACCAACATCAATCATTATATTGCCAACAAAGGATATTCAGGCATTCAAAAGGTATTACAACTTAAACCTGAAGACATAATTGAAGCAATAAAGGAATCTGGATTAAGAGGTAGAGGTGGAGCTGGTTTTCCTACCTGGCGAAAATGGCAGTTTTGTAAAGAAACAAAGAGTAAAACGAAGTATCTGGTTTGCAACGCTGATGAAGGCGATCCGGGAGCATTTATGAACCGTTCGCTTTTGGAAGGCGACCCGCATTCTTTGCTCGAAGGCATGATCATTGCAGGTTATGCTATTGGTTCAGCCACCGGATACATTTATTGCAGAGCCGAATATCCATTGGCTTTGGTAAGATTAAGGTTGGCTATTGAACAGGCAGAGGAGAAAAACCTGCTTGGAGACAATATACTGGGTTCGACATTTTGCTTTCACATAAAAATAAAAGAAGGAGCCGGGGCATTTGTTTGCGGGGAAGAAACAGCATTGATAGCCTCTATTGAAGGTAGCCGTGGAATGCCCAGACCTCGCCCTCCTTTTCCGGCAATCGCCGGTTTGTGGGGTAAACCTACCATTATAAATAATGTTGAAACGCTTGCGTCGGTTGCCAGAATTATGCAGAATGATGCAAAGTGGTTCTCGCAATATGGCACTGAAAAAAGTAAAGGCACCAAAACTTTTGCTTTGGTTGGTAAAATAAAGAATTCCGGACTTATTGAGGTTCCAATGGGTATTTCTTTAAGACAGATTATATTTGATATTGGCGGAGGCGTTGCTCATGGAAAGAAATTTAAGGCAGTTCAGACCGGAGGTCCTTCAGGTGGATGTATCCCCGCCGAAATGCTTGATATTTCAGTTGATTATGATTCTTTAGCACAAGCCGGTTCTATTATGGGTTCTGGTGGACTGGTAGTGATGGATGAAGATACCTGCATGGTGGATGTTGCCCGGTATTTTCTTGATTTTGCTCATAAAGAATCATGTGGTGAGTGTGCTCCCTGCCGATTAGGCACAAAACAAATGCTCGACATTCTTGAAGATATAACAGCAGGTAAGGCTGAAATAGAAGATCTGGATTTGTTGGAAAGTATGGGGAAGGGAATCATTAAAGGTTCGTTATGCGGGTTGGGACAAACAGCTCCGAATCCGGTGCTCACTACTTTACGTTATTTTAGAAACGAATACGAAGAGCATATTTTGCATAAAAGATGTACTGCAAAGGTGTGCCGCGAGTTGAAGTACTATGATATATTACCTGATAAATGCACCGGTTGCCACATTTGTTTTAAAGCATGTCCGGTAGATGCAATAAGTGGTGCCCCGAAAGAATTACACATTATTGACCAGGAGTTATGTATAAAGTGCGGGATGTGTATGGAGAAATGCCCGGCTAAGTTTAATGCGATTGAGAGTTATCCCGGCAATAAAGTGATGGAGGAAATTGCATGATGAGTGAAATAAATCTGATAATCGATGGAATTAAAATAAAGACATCTTCAGGAAAGACCATTCTGGAAGCGGCGCTTGAAAATAATATTTATATCCCGAATCTTTGTCATCACCCTGACCTTAAACCTGTGGCTGTTTGCCGAATGTGCATGGTTGAAGTGGAAGGGCAAAAAGGATTGGTTGTCTCGTGCAATACCCCTGCCACCGAGGGCATGAATGTGACCGTAGATAGCGACGAAATAAACCTTGTCCGCCAAACTACCCTTGAATTGCTTCATGCCAATCACCAACAAGATTGCACTGGCTGCAATCAGAATAATTACTGTCAGTTGCAACAGGTAACATCTTATGTGGGCATCAATAAAAAGCGTTTTGCACGAATGCGTAAAGTCAAGCCTTTCATTGATGTTGATGATTCAAATCCATTCTTCAATCTTGACCATAATAAGTGTATCCTTTGCGGGATATGTGTCAGAACCTGCGATGAAGTGCAGGGTGTAAATGCTTTGGATTATGGTAAGCGGGGTTTTCAAACGATAATAAGCACTTTTGGCAACAAGCCAATTAAAGAGTCGGTTTGCGAATCATGTGGTGAATGTGTTGTAAGATGTCCTGTGGGGGCTTTGTATTTGAAGAACACCCAAATACCAACCCGTGAAGTTAAAACAGTCTGCACCTATTGCGGTGTGGGCTGTAATATTTTTCTTGGAGTAAGGGGTAATAAAGTGGTGAGTTCAAGAGGCGACCGCTCCAGTATTGTAAATAAAGGCAGGTTGTGTGTCAAAGGCCGGTTTGGTTATGAATTTATCAATCATCCCGACAGATTAAAGACTCCATTCATAAAGAAAGAAGGTAAGTTTGTTGAAGCCACATGGGACGAAGCATTGGATTTGATTGCTACGAAATTCGCGGCAAGTAAAAAAGAAAAGTTTGCTGCATTTTCCTCTGCAAGGGTTACCAATGAGGAGAACTATGTGATACAAAAGTTTACCCGTGCCGTGATGGGCACCAATAATATCGACCACTGTGCACGCTTATGCCATGCCCCAACGGTTTCTGGTTTGGTACAGACATTAGGAAGTGGTGCTATGACAAATTCTATTGATGAGTTTGTGGATACCAAAACAATTTTCTCTATCGGTTCCAATACCACAGCTGCTCACCCTATCATTGCATTGCATATCAAACAGGCAAAAAGAAATGGTGCCAAAATAATTGTTGCCAATCCCAAAGAGATAGATCTTTGCCGTCATGCCGACCTTTTTTTAAAGCAATATCCCGGCACCGATGTTGCCTTATTGTTAGGTATGATAAGAGTTATTGTGGATGAAAAGCTCGTAGATGAAAAGTTTATTAAAGAAAGATGCGAGAACTACGAAGAGTTCGTCAATTCGTTGGATGATTTCTCTCTCGAGCATGTGGAAAAGATAACGGGTGTTAAAAAAGAATTAATTGCCGAAGCCGCCAGAATATATGCAACCAATACTCCATCTTCCATTGTATATGCAATGGGCATTACTCAGCATACGCATGGTACCGACAACGTGATTGCCATTAGTAATCTTGCGCTGCTTACAGGAAATATCGGTAAAGAATCATCTGGGGTTAATCCTTTAAGAGGACAGAACAATGTGCAGGGAGCTTGCGATATGGGTGCTTTGCCAGATGTGTATCCGGGTTATCAAAAAGTAAATAATCCTGCAGTAAAAGAGAAGTTTGAAAAAGCATGGGGTGTTGAATTAGACGATAAGTTTGGTATCACTCATACAGAAATAATTACCGCTATTGAGCATGGACAGATAAAAGCCTTGTATCAGGTAGGTGAGAACCCCGTAATTAGTGAGGCGGATGCAAATCACGTAAAGAAAGCTTTATCAAAGCTTGATTTCTTTGTGGTTCAGGATATATTTATGACCGAAACGGCGCAGTATGCCGATGTGGTGCTTCCCGCTGCTTCTTTTGCTGAGAAGGATGGTACATTTAACAATACCGAAAGAAGGTTTCAAAGGGTACGAAAAGTTATTGAACTCATTGGTGAATCGAAAACCGATTGGTGGATAACCTGCGAGATCGCTAAACGAATGGGCGCTAAAGGTTTTGATTATTCCTGTGCCGAAGATATAGCCAAAGAAGCTTTTGCTTTGGTTCCTAACTATGCAGGGGTTACCTACGATAGAATTGATGAGGTGGGGCTGCAATGGCCATGCCCGACATTGGATCATCCGGGAACCAAATTCCTGCATTGTGAGAAGTTTGCCACACCCAATGGAAAAGCCAAACTGATGCCTTTAACTTACAAGATATCCAAAGAGTTGCCCGACGACGAATATCCTTTGTTGCTGACAACCGACCGCAGTTTGTATCATTATCATACCAGCACCATGACACGAAAAGTAGCAGGACTACGCATACTTGACGAAGAAGAACTACTTAAGATAAATCCTGCCGATGCAGTAACGTATGATATCAAGGATGGTGAAATGGTGAAAGTAATATCACGAAGGGGAGAAGTAATGGTTAAAACCAAAGTAACGGATATTTGCCTGAAAGGCGTTGTTTCCATGACTTTCCATTTCTTTGAAACGCCAACCAACGAACTGACGATTTGCGAGGTTGACCCTATTGCCAAGATCCCAGAAACCAAGGTATGTGCCGTAAAGATTGAGAAGCTCGGCCAGAATTAAAAAGAATTTTGATTTATTCTTGACTACTTTAAGTTGTGAGCTATTTGTAAATCTTTTGGTGAGTTAACGTTTAAAAAAGCCTTTTGATTAACTGTAGTATTCTCTATTTGTAAATAAGAAGTACTAACTTTGTTGAAAAATTGTCGTATCTTATAATTGTCCGTGTGCTTGATATGCTCCTCCAAAAGAGGTAAAATATTTTTTGAATAAATAGAGTGCATGGGCTCTATCTTATCATTGATTTGCGGTATTACAATATCAAAATTGTTTCCGGTAAAGAAGACCAGAATGTCATTTATTAGATCGGAAGAAAGAAATGGCATATCGCACGAGAAAACAAAAATAGCCTTCGAATTGGAATGAAACAGCGCAGTGAATATTCCGCCCAAAGGACCAATATTATTATACCTGTCTTTAAACACAGGTAATTTATATTGTTCAAAATCGGTGGAGTGGTTCGAAATAAGGTGTATCTCTTTGAATATAGGACCAAGCGTAATAATATTTCGTTCTAAAATGGTCTGGTCGATTATCTTAAGCAAAGCCTTGTTCTTTCCAAAGTAACGGGTGCTTTGTCCTCCTGCCAAAATGGCTGCTCCTATGTTTGTTAGGCCTGTATGGTTCAATTTTTTTAATTAAAATGAATGATTTAAACCAGATATTAATGCCTGCGTTAAAATCACTATTGTCCGGTAAAACAATAAAATAAGCCAAAGTATATGCTCTGCTTCTTTTATTTTGTAGTTTTGGTTCGCTAAAACTATCTACAATAAGCAAAAGTATACATTTTTTTGGACAGTCCGTTTTCGGACAGCTAATTTCTTTAATAGATGACTCCCTTATAAACAAGACAGTTAAGAAATATCATTCAGATCAGTACGTTAAGAAATTCAAAACCAAAAACCAACTAAATAGCATGTTGTTTTGTGTCGTGGGCAAGTGTAATACTCTGAGATAGGTTTCTAGAGCCATGCTTGGGCTTAAAGGGAAAACCATTACAAATTTAACAATTACCTTAAGAGGAACAAATATTATTTGGCATGATGCTGCAACATTAGGGAATGTAGTAAGTGTTTCAACGGGGAATACAATTCCCCGCTAGCCGGGTCAATCAGTAACAGGATGCGAAAGCACAGAAAGAAAAACTGTAGCAGTTACAATTTATTCCACACCGGAAGCCCCAACAGTGAAATAGGGTTAATTAACAATTGTTTTTTGGAAATAAAACTACCTTTACTAATCTTTACTCTGTTTCTAAATTGTTG
>CAYYQJ010000095.1:0-8502 GCA_964473775.1 uncultured Bacteroidales bacterium
CGCCCTTTTTTATTAAACTATATTAATAAAGAATCATGGTTTGACAATGCGGTAGAGACGCAATATTTTGCGTCTCATCAATTGCATTACGTCAGGATAGCGGAACTCATTCTGTTGTGCAACTATACAACTGTTTTGGTATATTCCTAAAATCGGGAATAGCCTCCCACACTTGTGGGAACATATCCCCCAAAACGGGAATAGCCTTCTACAACTGTATTGCCATATTCCCCAAAACGGGAATAGCCTTCTACAACTGTATTGCCATATCCCCCAAATCGGGAATAGCTTTCTACAACTGTTTTGCCATATTCCCCAAATCGGGAATAGCCTTCTACAACTGTATTGCCATATTTATAATTGCCAAAACCAAATGACAAAATTTTTTAAAACCATTTGGTAAAATCACAGCCTTAATTTTAAAACCAGATGTTAAAATGAATGATTAGCGGATAAAACTTGTTACCTATATGAAACACTGCTAATTAGAATCTTTAAACGTGTGGTAATGTTACTACAATTTAGTTTTAAGTATAATGAACCGATAAAAATCGGATTAATTAGCTTGCATTATTGAGGGTTTCTAATCTCATTCGATGTTTATTATGGCTAAAAAGCATCGTTTCTTAAAGAGCCTTATTTTACGTCTAATGTCTTGACCGTCCCACTACTCTAAAAGTACGCTCTAATTGTAGTAACAATACCACAAAAGGAGCATGAAACCACCCTTAAAAAGCCTCAATTAAACTTAATTTAAATGCTCCTTAAGTAACCCTGCCTGAATGCATGATTCTAAGCCTCGCGGCCAGCCGTGTCTATAATGCATTAAATCGCGTCGCTCGTCTAACACCTTTTTTGTTTTCATTTATGAAAAATGTAGTACTTTTACCACAAAAACCAATCATGAAAATCAACAAGGATCAATTGGAAGCAATAAGATGCCTTCTGACAGCAGAAAACAAACAGGAACTTAGTATACTAACCCGCAAATCGCCCCGCACCATACAAGCTATATTGCAGGGTGACCGCACCAACCCAGATGTTCTGAACAAAATCTATAGTTTTGCATTGAACAATTTTGAAACACTTATCAAAACTTTCAATGCCATCGACAGGCAAAACGTCCAACAGGCTACATTACCAATATTTAAAGAAAAAAAGAACGCTGATTCGTGGACAAAAACTAATAATTTTTATGCATTTTCAGAGGCCTACTTGCAACTATGTCACTTGAATTTTGACACAATTGATGATTTATGGGCCATGATTGAAAAACAATTTAATTACTTGATTCCTGCCACTTACTATTGTATTGAATTATTGAAAAGAACGATGGCCATTGATGATGCCAGGGCCATTAATTATTATAATAAAAAATGCTTTTTTAAGTCGTTATTGTATAGTTAGCCGTCAACACTTCCACTTTTTTCTTTCCGGGAGTTGATTTTCTGGAATGCGATACTGATACGGTTCCTGAATACGAAACGGAATGCCACTTATGTTGTTTTACGTATTGTCCCAAAATATCAGATGGATAACTACTTAGTAAAAACTTTCCTTCTACTTTAGACAGCAGCTTCAACAAACCTTCAAAGTCATCAATTGAATAGCCATCATAGTGGCCACAATCACTGTTAAAATAAGGTGGGTCGCAATAATGAAATGTATCTTTTGTATCCCGACTATTAATGATGCGAAGTGCGTCAGTACATTCAACTTGTACATCTTGAAGCCTTATAGCGATATCCTCCGTAAATGAGGCTCTTTTATTCATAACCTTTTTGCTGGTTGTATTCTTTGAGATATCATATCCCCAGGAACCATCAACTATAGATGCAAAACTTTGAGTGGCTAGTGTCCAGAAGGCCCATGCACGTTTAATATCGGTAAACATGTCAGGATTGTTATAAATCACGGAGGCTTTTCTATGCAAATCTCTAGAATGCAATGTGATATTTATTTCTTTTTCCAGGCTAACAAAATCATTCTGTACTACTTTATAGAAGTTGATAACCTCTTTATTGGTGTCGTTTATGACTTCAACAGGACTCTTATCTTTTGCAAAAAATACAGCACCACCCCCGATAAATGGTTCAGTGTAAAGTTTGTGTACTGGCAGTTTAGGTAAAATATTTTTAAGCATCCCTTGTTTTCCGCCGTAGTAAGTTATTGGTGTTTTCATTATTAGTGGTTGTTTTAGTATTAATTAAATTTTAAAATTGATAAATGACAGGTCAATAATTTGATGTGTGTTTACGCCAATAGGCCATACTTCCCCGTTTGAAGAGACCATCATCATGATAAGAGTACTACCATAATAGGTAGCAAAACGTCTGTTAAATGATGGACGATAACCAATAGGCAAAGTAAATATAGTCCCTACAGGTGTGACAGATATAACCATACCTTTCAGATAAATATTCCCAAAAGCATCTTTTCTAAACCCACAATCTTCTTCAGGAGCACCAGAGTTTGACCATCCTGCCGCAAATGCCGGAGGCACTTGCCAATTGGTAGTTAGTGCATTCTGTTTGTCAGTTACTACCTGAATAAGTGTAGGAGCATCATACTTCATGTGATTCCAGCTCATGCCCATGCCAATTGTCAAAGATGTAGCTGCCAGTTTTGCTTCTCTAACCTGATAACAATCATGCGGAACCTGATCGATAAAAGAAAGTTTTGACCCTCCGGGAGAGGTGTCGTAGGTAATATATGGTGCAAAGGCTGCCGTATAAGAAATCAAATTACTTATGGTTAACGAATGTGCCGGTACATGGT
Organism: uncultured Bacteroidales bacterium; assembly: GCA_964473775.1. Taxonomy (GTDB): domain Bacteria; phylum Bacteroidota; class Bacteroidia; order Bacteroidales; family CAIWKO01; genus CAIWKO01. The sequence goes on from CAYYQJ010000095.1 coordinate 2,779, forward strand.
ATATTTCACCTTCCAGCCCAATATAACCTTCAGTGCAGGTAAATACATTTCCTACCTTAGTAACTTCACATCCGGAGAGTTTAAATGATGTTTCAGGAGTCACTCCAAAAGAGGAAAGCAATCCATATAATGCCTGTCTGTATGCTGCATCAACAAAAACGATATCATTTAAAACCGTCTTTTGTCCTTTTTCAAAACAAAGTAATTTATTCATAATTAGTAAGGTGTTATTTCGTAATTTTTACCTGCCATTTTATACAGGTTTATTAGTTTTTTCATTCTGGCCATCGAGCCATTTGTTATCATCAAATCATAAATAATCTGGGGAACCATTACCCTAAAATCTATCTGAAATGCAAATTCTTCTTCAAAAAATAAATGAACTGCTTCCTGTTCATCTTGTAAATCTTCTTCAAAATACAGATAGGTTCCTGGCTCTTCACCCTCCTGTTCAAAAAACAAAAATGTGGGTGTAATTATTGCATCTACATCAACAATGTAAATCATTTGAACAGGATTACTTATATTGAACAGGTCATTTAATATTTTCTCAATACTAATCACCTGAAATGTAGTCGTAGCCAAAACATCAACATCTGCTTTCCACAATAAAAAAGCTTCCTTTAATTCTTCCAATGGTGTTATAATTGTCTGCATCCATGCATTATGAAATGCATTCCGGATTCCAGGCAATAACACGTATTGGACAATGGTTAGGAAACTAAACTGATACATCGGGAATATAGGTTAAATTCAATGTACTTACTTTATAGTACCCACTCAATGCAGTATATTTATGGGCAATATTCTGAAATGCAATTGAGTTTGATGCCTTGGCCTGAAGCGAATTTATTACAGCATCAGAAACACCAACAGCACCGGTGAGGCTATCCAATATTTTATTAATATTTACTTCGCCTCCAAAAACTATACCTGCACAATATTTATTCACTTCAATTTCTGCTGGCATGGTGGCTCCATCACTTAACAATGTTCCATCAGCCGCAAGCACCAAAGGATTGTAGTAGATATCAGCTTCAATTAATAACTCATCAGCAGTTAAATTATAAATGCTTATGCGCTGTCCGGGTGCTTTAATTTTTTTTATATAGCCATCTCTGAAGGCTTCCAGTTCCGGAGTTGATAAAGGCACAGGTTCATTGTTATCCAATTTCGCCACTTTCACAAAAACAAAGTTACCATACTCAACCACAGCACACCTTTTAATTATCTTTTTTGTTTCATCAATAACCTCATATTGAAATCTGTTATTAATATAAACAAGGGTATCGCCATATTGATAAGCCATACACTGTGCATGAATCCAGGGAACAGTATTTGGATAAGAATTTGCAATGTAGCTTTCCACATCTGCCTTATGCGTATCAAATACTTGCTCCATAAACCAAAGACAAAAAATTACCACCTCCGACCACAACTCCCATGTTGCCGTTCCATCAGGAGTGGCCACCAGATTATCAAGTTCTGCCTTAGCTGCCTTGGCAGCATAAAAACTTACCCGTATTTCATTTAGTGTCCTTGACATTACTTTGTAAATTTAAGAAGTAGCGAAAATATTGCTCTATTACCGCTCTGAGCATTATCCAATTGTAAAGTAACGTAACCCAATAAATCTTCTATAGAATAACTGTCGAAATCATTTAACGTATGATTGAATTTTTTATTAATAAGTTCTCTATCGCTCAGGTCGAAAAGGGTTATCTCTTCCCCTATACCAATCATAGCATGATTGCCTATGTCAAATTCTCCAAATGAGGCTATTGCTTCATAAATAAAAAAATCATTCGGTATAATACCGCATATTGTTCCTGTGCTATCAGCCATGTCTTTCCTCATATAAGATGTCCCGTTTGAAAAACTATCATTATATTCAATGGTCAACCCTTCAAACAACATTGAACTAAACCCTTGATTACTAAAGTTTGAATTTCTTATACTATTGTTCCAAAAAATATTAAAACTGATGTCAACAGAAAAACTACTTCTGATAATATTAGAACCTACAAAAAGATTATGTCCAAAATTCATATTAGCAAATTCACAAAACTCAATAATTCCAATAATAGGAATTCTTACAATTTTATCGACTGGTTTTATATTCGTAAATCGGCAGTTGATAATATACGGATTCATAAAGTCAAATTGGTTAACCGGATTATATCCCAACTCAATAACGAAATCCTCAGTCACTTCAACCGTCACTTTTCTTTTGGTATCAAATATTTGGCTCAAAAAACCAGGTAATATATTTTCTCCAACAGTAAAATTATTGATGTCATAAATGCATGGCATAATTTCAGTTTTGCTATCCTCATAACCTCTCATATAAGTTGGGCTAAAACTTATATTAACTGGATTAACAACAACTAGAAATTGGTCGTTATAATTTATATCACGTAACGTATAAATTATACAAACAAATGATGCACATGCAAACGCTGCAAAATGTGTCTCCTCTGCTTTATTATTAACAGCATTAGCAATGAAATTCGCAACATCATTTCCCTCATGTTCACCGGAAAATACAATTGGTTCGTTGAACAAGGTAACTCCATTCACCACGATATCGCCTATACTTCCCTCTCCAAGAATTTCATCAATACTTATCCAACCAAATGCTTGCATCGATTTGGTTAAAATGTAAGCCCCTTCGGTCTTAAACGAATTATTGCCAGTTGCTATCAGCGCAATGTGCTGGTCAGTCAGATAATAATAACCACCGCTCTTTAGTTGATTTCCCTCCATCAAAACTAAAGCATCATCTCGTGTCAGCATAATCGGAGCCGACGACCCTACGGAATGCTCATTGCCTTTACTGTCCTTATAATAGTACCCATCCGATTTCGGGTAAAATATAAATTCCTCACCCAATGGCGACGGAACATCTTCTGAAAATTGTATTTTTTGCTTAATCATAACCTTGTTATTTAATAATTACTATTCCTTTTATGTCTAACAAACCGTTTACTGTGAGCATGTCAAACAATCCTAATTGATAATTTTCAGCTACCATAACTGTTGCTCCTTCAGGTATCACTTCCATCACACCCAAAGATACAGGCATCTGCCAGTCCTCCGGATTAAATACACCCTGAGTTGCACGTCTGGCTTGTAATATTACTCCACTTTTTGTGCAGGTCTCCCCAATTTCATACAAGCGTCCGGAATATTCTTGCAATCCCGTAAACCCTGTATCTTCTATCTTATGCATCATGCTGTCAAACACATTAGCAAAGTCTTCAGCAGTGGGTTTACTCCTTGGATGGAAAATGTTCTTTAATGTTGCTCTGCTTAAAATTGCCATGTCAAATAGGTATAAAATTTTGTTCAACTATCATTAATCCTAACAACTGAGAGTCGTTCAAATAACCGGTAGCCAATGAAATATCATTCAGTTTATAGTACCTGGTAACTTCATTATTCACGTCAGCGCATTTCACTACAGTCCCTGGAGTGAGATTATCGAAAGTTCCTATTCCTGGATTACTTTTAAACAAATCCACACAGTTTTCTATGTCGCCGGTCATAAGCAATGCAATGTCCATAATGGATTGGTTCAACCTGATTATTCTACTCTGCATCTATCGTTATCTCCTTATCTGCTGTTACATTGTTTACAATAAAACCTGCCCTCTTTAGCTGCTCTCTGATGGTAGCTTCAATTCGCTTCAGGTTGGGCCCATTCAGTTCATCACCTATCCCTACTCCAACCAATGGAGCATGTTTATAGTCGCCCGCGTTCGATTTCATAATATGCCTTATCTGCTGTTCTCCGGCAGAAGAAACTACAAAATCGCCATTCTCAATAACGGGATTCTCGTCACCATCCAACAATATATCTCCGTGCTTAATCATTGCGTAATCTTGGTGTTTTCAACATCCTTAATTATTATATTATATGCCGCCATTGCGCCCTGGAAAGCAGTTGATGTTCCCGGAACTGAAGCATCAACCGCTATGGCAACCGCATTAGTTGCATTTTTTAAGCCTATACAAAAATCTTTGAGTGAATTCCAGTTATCCATTGATTCCTGTTTCTTTACCAAGCCATGTAAGCCACCCCCATTCATCTCAATCAACCCATCACTAATATCAATTGTACTATCACCAACCTTAATCATCACCTTTTTTGCCTTACTGCAATGCATCACATAGCCATCAGTATTACTCAGCATCGCCACCAGAATCAGGCTGCCATCTTCAGGTATCACGACCGTCGAAGCGTGAACACCTGTTATAGAAACCAGCCTGATTCCGGTGATGATTGCCGTACCGTCTTCAGGTTCCCCGTCACACGTCATTTTACTATCATCAATATTTTTAGCCTTACAAATAATAAAAGGATTCCCAGCCTTACCGGCCATCCTCCTGATGCATTCCGCTATTTCCAGTTCTTTACCCATTGTTTAAACCTGGTTTAAAATTTCAATCTCCTGCCGGTAGCCATTCATCCCAAAACTCCTTTTCACCGATTTCACAGTAAAAGCCTTTTTATCACGATAAGTATTCTCATCGTCCCGGAACTCTACCACATCCATCACCCTTACCACTGGCCAGCCAAATGCCCTGAAGCTGCCAGAAATCTGACTAACCTTAAAACTGTCATGTTTGTTCTTGGCAAACTCTTTCAAGGCTGCTATTGTGGTTACTTCACTATACATAGTTCTTACCTGTGGGTCAGCTATATTTTCAGGATACTTCGCTTCCAGCTTCGTGCCATCAGTCTTAAACGACTTTGCAACTATCTGCAACTTATCCGTATCCACATCGTTCTGGGAAATACTGTCATCAACATAGTTCCACTTGTATTTGAAAATTATCCGCTTCCCGTTCGCATCCTGATTGGATAGAGTAGAAGGCAAAGTGCCGTAAAATTTACCCGACTTAAAGAAGAAACTCATAGAGTTATCTTTCTTAATATCTTCAAGACATTGTGCCAGCGACTGTGCCGGTAATCGCCATTTACCAATATTTGCACTCACCACATTGCGTTCGATGTTTGCCGGCAAAAACTGTTCAATAAAATCCTTTATGTCCAGACTATCGCTGCTATAGGCATCAATCATTATCTTTTTCAGCAAATACATATTGTCTTCACAATAAATCTCTGCCGGAGTTTTGTAAGTTCTTATTGTGCGTATATATCCCTGAAATACTGTCTCCAACTCATTGTTATATCCCAACTCAACTTTCACCTGGTCACCCTCAGCCAGCAATTCATACACCGGTGTATATTTATACCTCAGTTGCCTTGGAAGCAAAATCGTACAACTGTCCGTCAGTTGGTCAACAGTACTATTAATACTAACACTGTTCACAAACTTAAACTCAGTGGTTCGCTTGCTTCCCTTGATGGTAATATGACAACTCAATACGTACATTCGCTTTCTCCGTTATAGCCCCTTATTTTAAGGGGTTGGGGTTAAAATTTGATTCTCCGTAACTATCAACTCAATATCCGTATCCTGTATCATTTCCATGCTGAAATACTGCAAGTTCTGATAACTGTTCGCCTGTTTTGGCAAATCAATATTCTTAACAACCACTCGGTTAATATCAAATAGGTTTAGGTATCGGGCATTCACATTAAAACTCACAGCTCTTTTAAACAACTTATAAAAACTGTTCACTTGCTCGTATGGATACGCTTGAGAAAATTCCTTGTCATTTCCTATATAGCCCGTTATGCTTACCTGAAGACTT
>CAYYQJ010000096.1:0-8476 GCA_964473775.1 uncultured Bacteroidales bacterium
TTTTTCGCCTCTTTTTCTTGCGCGATAAACAACAGCATGTTTATCCAGGGCAATAGTCATAAAACGCATGAGTTTTTCATCGCGTTTGTAGGCAATTTCCAGATCAGCAATAACAGTGCCTTCTGCTTTGAATTCAATCAGATGATAAAATCCGGTTGATTTTTTTTGAATTGGGTAAGCGAGCTTACGCAAGCCCCAACTGTCTGAATCCACAATCTCTGCCTTTCGGTCAGTCAGGAAATCGTGGAATTTTTTTACCGCTTCCTTTACCTGATCATCAGATAAAACGGGAGTTAAAATGAAAACGGTTTCATAATGGTTAATCATTTCCTTAATTGTTTAATAATTAATAATATTAGTATAAATTTAAAATGGACGGCAAAAGTAGTAATAATATTTTAACTGACAAAGCATTATCTAAAAATTTAGGTAACTTTATCTTAAAACTACCTGATTCGTCTCAGCAGGTTAATTTCTTCTAAGCTGAGAAAACGATATTTTCCTCTGGGCAATTCTTTTTTAGTAAGACCTGCAAATACCACTCTGTCAAGCTTAACTACATCATAACCCAATGATTCGAAAATGCGGCGTACAATACGGTTTTTACCGGAGTGCAACTCTATGCCAATTTCTTTTTTTGTATCTCCGTAAGCAATGGCATCAATTTTAATAGGGCCGTCTTCGAGTTCAATACCATCAGCAATTGTTTTCATGTCTGTTGAGGTAAGATTTTTGTCGAGTTCAACATGATATATTTTTTCGACCATGTGTTTCGGATGAGTCAGTTTTTTGGCCAATTCTCCATCATTTGTAAAAAGCAATAAGCCGGAAGTGTTTTTGTCCAATCGCCCAACAGGGTAAATGCGCTCTTTACAGGCGGGTTCCACAATCTGCATTACGGTTTTTCTTTCCTGAGGGTCGTCGGTGGTAGTAAGATAGCCTTTGGGTTTGTTGAGCAATAAATATTGCAACTGCTCTCCTGCAAGCGTTTGGTCGCCATATTTAACCGAATCGTGTGGCATAACCTTGGTGCCAAGCTGAGTAACAATTTCGCCGTTGATGCTGATTGCACCGGCCTCGATCAGTGTGTCGGCTTCGCGACGGGAGCAAATACCAGCATTGGCAATATATTTATTAAGTCTGATGCCTTCGTCTTTCGCTTTGGTTTTAAACGAACGGCGTTTTTCGTAGGTATTATCTTTTACAAGAATTTCTGTTTCTTTGTATTCTCTCACCTTACCTTCGTAGGTTTTTGATTCAACTTTACGAGGGCGTTTTCTCTTGTCAGAATCCGAAAGATTAGAAATATCATTGTAATCAATGGGAGCACGAAATCTTTTATCTTCATATTTTTCAATAGGTCGGTCGTTGTCGTTAGCTTTTGGTTCTCTCGAGCGGAAAGGTCTCTTATCGCCATAGCTTTTATCGTCTCTTTTTCTTGTATCAGAGTAACGTTCCACCGGACGGTCGGAGCCGCCATTTTCGGAGTCTCTTTTTTTGTAAGGTCTTCTTTCTGATGAATTGTCATCATCTCTTCTTTTATAGGGTTTCCTGTCTGAAGAGCTATCATCATCTCTTCTCTTATAAGGCCTCTTTTCTGAAGAACTGTCATCGTCCCTTCTTTTATAAGGCTTCCTTTCAGTGGAGTTGTCATCATCTCTTCTTATAAAAGGCTTCCTGTCTGAAGAATTGTCATCATCTCTTCTCTTATAAGGTTTTCTTTCAGAGAAGTTATCATCCTCTCTTCTTTTAAAAGGTTTCCTGTCAGAAAAACTATCGTCGTCTCTTTTTCTTCTGTCAACATATTTTTCTACAGGTCTGTCGGAATCGTTCTTTTCAGTCTCTTTCGATTTATAGGGTTTTCTTTCGGAAAAGCTGTCGTTGTCTCTTCTTTTAAAAGGTTTTCTATCCGAAAAACTATCATCACTTCTTTTTCTTCTGTCTGAATACCTGTCGGTGGGTTTATCGTAAGCAGGTTTTTCAGTATCTCTCGATTTATAAGGCTTTCTTTCAGAATACGGTTTATCGTCGCTGTTTCTTTTGTCAGCATAACGTCCGGCGGGTTTGTCGGAAGTATTGTATTCTGTATCACGCGACCTGTACGGACGTTTATCTGAAGTTTTGTTATCGTCAAAGCTTTTTTTGTCGGAATAACTCCTTTTTTTAGTATCGGAGTCGGTATCAGATTTTTTAAATTTAGAATCGGAAGTCCTGGAGTATTTAGGTTTATCGAATGATTTGGTTTCGGGTTTTTTGCGATCGCTGCTGCGTTTTTCTGTTGTTTTTTTAGGTGGTCTTCCTGTGGTTTTCATGATTCAAATTTTTCAAAGAGTAGGGTAAAAAGCATTCTCAATATGGTTAATATTTACAGAATGAGACGGCAAAATTACGGAAATTATATCAAATCGGGCCTCTTTCGTGCAATTATTTTCAATTATATACGCATTTGCAGCCCTGATCAGGAAGGTTTGTTTCTTTTTTGTTACCGCTTCGTCGGGTTCGCCCCAGATGATATTGCTACGGGTTTTAACTTCAACAAACACCAAATGGGTATCTGTTTCGGCAACAATATCAAGCTCATCGTTGCCATAGCGCCAGTTGCGGTGGAGTATTTGATAGCCATTTTTCTGCAGATAGTCGGCCACCAATTCTTCTCCCAATTTGCCAAGTTCGTTGTGTTCAGCCATAAAGAATCAGAGTTTGTGTAAAAATATAAAATTTTACGCAATCAGGGTTTCAAAAAGCAGTTTTCTGTGATAATTATTTTAAAATAGCTGACCATCCGGGTTTGTTTACACTTTGTTTGAAAATTCAATGCCGGCAATCATATTATTGAAGTTATTGAAACATTTTAATTCATTTACGTATAAAACAGCTATTATTTCGTTGTTTAATAATTAAGCCGCAAACAAACCATTCATCTTTTAAATTATAATGATGTCTGATTGATTTTGCGCTGTTTGATTTTTTATTAGTTACTTTGTTTCGTGAAACATAAATTTTTTTGGATAGTATTTTTAATGTGGATGATGCCCGTCATTGCCCATGCGCAGCAAGTAATTACGGGTCGCGTGATTGATTCGGTTACTTCCTATCCATTGGCTTTTGTGAATCTTACTTCCCTAAACGGCGATTACATTGCAACCACTGATATCGAGGGCACTTTTAAGGCAAAAACTGTTAAACCCCTTGACGGTTTGGTGTTAAATTATGTGGGCTACTATTCCAGAGTTTATCTTTTAGGGGAGCATACCAAAAATCTGGAAATTCTGATGCTTCGCAAGACGATAGAATTGAGCGCAGCGGTGATTTATCCCGGCGAAAATCCCGCACATAAAATCATCCTCAAAGCCATAGCCAACAAAAAGCAAAACAATCCCGAAAACATCCCATCATTTGCCTATAAATCTTATAATAAAGTTACTGCCGAATGGTATCTTGATAAAACCAAATACAATCTGAGTGGCGAACCCGAATCGAAAGCGCAAAACGACAGCACCTATCTCCGACTGAAAAAGAAAGCAGAAGAAAATAATATTATGGTGATGGAATCTTTTACCGAACGTATTTTTTTGAATGGAAAGAGTCAGGAAACCGTGCTAGGTTCACGCGTTTCGGGTTTCACCGACCCCAATTTTACTACTTTGGCCACCGACATTCAGCCGTTTTCGTTTTACAACGATTTTATTTCGCTTTCGCTTACGGATGTGAAAGACTACATCAACCCCGTGAGCAACGGAACTTTGGAACGATATCTTTTTTTGCTTGAAGATACGCTTTATGTGGGCAACGACAGTGTGTTTGTGATTTCGTTTAAGCCCATCAAAGGGAAGAATTTTAATGCATTGAAAGGGGTTTTGTATATCAATTCCCATGGTTATGCCATTCAAAATGTGATTGCCCAACCTGATGAGGATGGATTGTGGAGCATCAAAATTCAGCAGATGTACACTTTGGTAAATAGTAAACATTGGTTCCCTACCCAGTTGAATTACGATTGGATTTTGCCCAATTATCCCTCCGATAAAGTGGGAGTGGTGCTTCATGGCCGCAGTTTTATAACAGATGTTGATTTCAATAAAACAAATAAAAACAAGGATTTTGGCCCCAGTAATCTGATTTTTGAAAAAGATGCCGGAAAACACGACGAAAATTTCTGGAAACAGCATCGTGCCGATTCGCTTACCGCCATTGAAGCCCGTACTTATGTGAAGATTGATTCTTTAGGTAAAAAACATAACTTCAACTATATTACCCGTGTTGCCGATAAAATTCTGAAAGGCTACATTCCGCTGAGTGTGTTTGATATTTCGCTCGAAAATCTCATCAATTTCAATAATAAAGAAGGAGTGAGGACCGGATTAGGACTTTATACCAACGACAAAATTGCCTCCTGGTTTTCTGTAGGCGGCTATTTCGGTTATGGTTTTTGGGATTATAAATGGAAATATGGTGGCAAAATTAATTTCACTCTTTCGAAAAAACACGAAATTAATATAGGCGCTACCTATGCCCACGACCTTGAAACACCAGGTATTACCGAGATGCCACATTATTTCAACAATTCGTATTGGAACGATTATCTGGTGGATAGGATTGACTATATAGAAAAATATCAAACCTGGTTCAGGTTTCGCACTTTCAAGTATTTGCAGGTAGAGCTATCGGGAGTAAAAGAGGCCCGCAGGCCTGTGTATCCATATCAGTTTGGGCAAAGAATTTATGATAGTCACGATTCGTCAGCTTATAATTTTACTGAACTCCGCGCCGGTTTTCGCTTTGCGTATAAAGAAAAACTGATTGATGCTTTTAACGACCGCTATTCGCTTGGAACCAAATATCCCGTGCTTTATTTTGGCTACATTCATGGTTTTAAAGGGGTTTTGGGCGGACAATACAATTATAACAAGTTTGAATTTGCCATCGAAAAAAGTTTTCTGACGAAATATTTCGGAAAAACCGACATCAATTTCGAAGCCGGATATTTGTGGAACACCACGCCCTATATGAAACTTTTTAAGGGAAAAGGCTCATACAGTTCGAGTTTTGTTTTGTATTTCAAAAACACGTTTCAAACCATGCGGGTGTCGGAGTTTCTTTACGACCGCTATGTTTCGCTTCAATTGGTTCATGGGTTTGGTAGTTATTTGTTCCGCATCGGCAAATTTAAACCGGAAATCAGTCTCAGTCAGGGGATTTTGTTTGGCAATTTATCGCATAGAGAATTGCATACCGGGATTGATTTTCAGGTGCCCGACCACGGATTTTATGAGTCGGGAATCATTTTCGACAATCTGGTGCGTTTAAAACTCCTGAATCTGGCGTATGCCAAAATAGGCTTCGGAGTTTTTTATCGCTACGGGCATTATGTTTATTCAAACGAATTGCAAAACCTTGCGCTTAAGTTTACTATACACCTTTCGGGAAACAAATAAGGCGTTGAAAGCTTATGCTGCGGTGGGGATAAGAGGAAATGTTTTTAGAATTATGGACTGATAAATCATTATGATAAGACATTATAGCCAGGTTTTGTGTTATGCAATCCTGAGTAGGTTTAATTGTAACAGGTTATTAAAATAATGAATAATTGGCAGGGGCATTATATTTAATGGCTTAAAGATGGCAATAAGTATAAGGTATGCTTAATCTATAACCTCGTTTAGTACTTTTACAGCACTGTGTATCTTCATGAAAAATGAAGAATCATAAATGCTTTGCTGAAAACAGTAAATATAGCCCACAATCTGTTTTCTCGTATCATGAGTAATTTTACTGGTACTATGATTAATATTATTCATGCCATGAGGAAACTTATTCGTGTTATGAGTAAATAGATTCGTAATGTGAGTAGTATTATTTATGTCATGAAGAAACTTATTCGTTCTATGAGGAAATATATTCGTATCATCAGTAAACATACTCCTTTTACGAATAATAATATTCATAACGTAAATGATATTACTCCTATCAGAAAGAAATCAGATGCCAAACTAGTTGAAGAAAACTAAAATCAGGTATAATCTTTTATTCCACAGAATAAATGATTTATGAATTGAGTTGAATAAATTTTAAAAAATAATGAGGGTTATTTGAGGTTTGTTTGAATAATTATCCTATATTTGCTGCACAATAGTAATAGCAGAAAGTAAAACCCAATAGTAACCTGATAAAACCTGATAATTGTGAGCCATCTTGACTATATCCCTGCCGGAGGTGCCAAATTTAACGATTGGCAGGATAACTTTGTGAAAAAGGTTAACGAATACAAATCGAATTGGGGCTGGACCCCGGAAATTGAAGCCGAATGGACGTTATTAACTGATACTCCTGGTGGAAAAAAGCTGGCATGGGATGCTATCTGGGCAATCATCAGAACAAGATTATTCAATCATGCAGATGCAATTGTAAAAAAATTAGTACGCAAATCATACGAAAGCGGAAACGCCAAAGATAATAATGATACCAGCCTGAGGTTGTTTATTAAACGTTATATACGTTTCAATCCAAAAGTAACTCAAAAGCAAAAATCTGCAATGAAACTAACCGTTCCAAAGGAAAAGAAATCATCCTTTCCGGGACAGGATAATAGTGAAATAAACAGGGAAGTAACGGGTTTAATATTAAATTTAAACCACCTGAGCCATCGCAGCCTGGTTACTACTCCTAAAGTGGAAAGCAGGCGTTTAGGCAATTGGGTTGAATCTATTGAGGTATATATTGCCTTTACGGAGGGAAACGTAAAAAATCCACCTCCCAACTCTGAATTTGAATGGGACGGTGAAGTGAAACGTGGACTTTATAAACGTGATTTTGAAGAAGATTATGAAGGCATGCGCGCCTGGTACAAAGCCCGCAAACGTTTCAAAGGCAGGAAAAGAACCTTTGGTCCGTTTTGTAAACCCTGGTCTGGGTTGATTAATTGATAGATTATAAATTAGAAAACCGAATACATAAGTCTAAAGCTGAGCGTGTTTTGGCTTGTAGCTTATTGCTGATGGTAAAATTTTTTCTAAGTGTTTCTGAGTGTTCTAAGTGTCTTAGTGGTAAATTTATGCTTATCCAATTAACTCCTCACTCCTCTACTCATAATAATAAACCCTTTTCACCCTACCCGAAACGTTGGTAAGTATCTCGTACGGAATGGTTCTGAGTTTTTCGGCCAGTTGTTTAATTGATGCGGCATCGTTATAAACTATCACCTGCCCGCCTTCTTTGGCCTCCATGCCGGTAATGTCTATCATGCACATATCCATACATACATTGCCAATAATATCAGCCTTTTGGCCATTAACATACAGAAAACCGTTGCCGTTGCCCAAATTGCGGTTCAGGCCATCGGCATATCCGATAGGAACCACAGCAATCACCGCATCCTCCTCAGCCGTCCATTTGCGGCTGTAACCAACGGTTTCTCCTTTCGGAATATTTTTTATCTGCGATATAGTGGTTTTCAGGCTGCTCACATTTTGCAGATGCATTTGTTCGTCCTCAAAAAACGAAATGCCATACAAACCTATGCCCAGCCTAACCATATCGAAACCGGCATCGGGAAAACGCGATATGCCCGAAGAGTTGAGCGCATGCATCCAGAAAGGCTCCGAAAAAGCCTCACTCAAACGGGCGCAAACATCTTTCAGCATATCAATTTGTTGATGAGAAAAATGGTCCTGCCCAAGATCTTCGCTGCAGGCCAGATGAGTGAAAACCGACTTAATTTGTATGTTGGGGTTGGCCTTAATAATGCTAATCAGTTCGTCCACCTCTGCAAGCAAAAAGCCGAGGCGGTGCATACCGGTATCAATTTTAATATGAATGGGCTGTTTTTCAAGCTCATTGGCTTCAGAGGCATTTATAGAGTCGATAAGCAATTGCAGGGTGCGGAAATTATAAATCTCGGGTTCCAGCTTATATTTTCGCATCAGGCCAAAACTTTCCTCTTCGGGATTCATCACCATAATAGGTGTAGCAATCTGTGCTTTACGAAGCTCAATACCTTCATCGGCATAAGCCACTGCCAGATAATCGATGTTGTGATATTGCAACACATTTGCAATTTCGAAACCGCCGCTGCCATACGAAAAAGCCTTCACCATAGCCATAATGCGCGTATCTTTTTGCAAGCAGTTTTTATAATAATTGAGATTATGTACCAGCGCATTCAGATTGATTTCGAGCACAGTTTCATGCGATTTTTGTTGAAGCATGCGGCTGATATTTTCGAATTCGAACACGCGGGCTCCCTTTATCAAAATGGTTTCGTTGTGGAAATCCGTAGCATTAAATTTGTTCAGAAAGGCATCCGTGTTTTGAAAAAACGATTTTTCTATGCCAAACACCTTTTCGTGGCGCAACAACGATGGGCCAATGCCGATAATACGGGTGACTCCCTTGGCATTGAGCAATCCTGAAACTTCGGCATAGAGGTCGCTAAGATCGGAAGAGCACACGTCTGAACTCCAGTCACCTGAAGCTATCT
>CAYYQJ010000097.1:0-8470 GCA_964473775.1 uncultured Bacteroidales bacterium
CGTTCCAGGCGGCATCAATCTGAGGCTGATGTTGCATAATATCTCCCATAAAAAGTAAACTCAAATGGGTTTCTTCATCCACAGGATTTTTCACCTTGTTGTGAGTGGATATCTTCGAAAAATAGAATAAACTAAACCCAAGCACAATGGCAGTAAGAGAATATTTAATAAAGAGTTTCATTTTATTGAGTTGATTAGGTTGATTGAGTTTATTGAGTTGATTAGGTTGATTAGGTTTATTAAGTTATTATGCTTCGGTCTTCCGTCTTCCAACTTCCAACTTCCGGCTTCCGTCTTCCGTCTTCCGTCTTCCGTCTTCCGGCTTCCGTCTTCCGTCTTCCAACTTCCTCATATTATCTTCTTTTTCCAGCTTCCTCTCTTGATATAAAAATAAGAGCAAATAAAAATCACCACAAAATATTCTACTTCCGAGGTCCAGGCCATGGCCAATGGCAGCTTCAGAAATATCATCATAATATAAACATTGATAAGGTAAAGTATTACTCCGCAAACTTCTATCAACATAGATATTCGGGTGTTTCCGGTGCCTGTGACTCCGCTAAACAGATTGAATGTAAGCGAAAACACCAACAGGGCAAGCATCACCACATAATAAGAGGGGATGCAATCGCTGATGAGTTGTTGGTCGGAGGTGTAGAGCAACAGCAACTGTCGCGGAAACAACAAGGCAGGCAGCATCATGGCGCCGGTGATTAATAAACCTTGTTTGGTGATTCGTTTTATGAGAGGTATCACCCCTTCTTTGTTTTGCTGCCCAATAATATTGCTTACCATGGTGCTGGTGGCCGAGCTAAACGCCCATCCGGGTATCATAAAAAAGATATAAACACTCCTTACAATGTTAGAAATAGCCAGTTGGTGCTCGCCGCGCTGCTCTATCACTATAAAAAATGTGAACCACGACACCAGCGAAATTACATTCTGCAAAATGATGAATCCCGATACATCCAATATGGTCAACACTATTTTCAGGTCGTATTTTTTCTTTTGAAACAGGTTGTATTTTTTTAAATCAATGAATCGCATCGTGGCAAACACATAAAACATCACCGAAACAAATTCGGCTATCACGGTGGCAATGGCGGCGCCTTCTATACCCATTCGGGGAAAACCCATATTGCCAAAGATAAGTGCCCACGCAAAAAAGATGTTCACCCCGGCAAGTATCACAGAGTTGATAAGCAGAAATTTGGTTTTAAATATGCCTGTATAAAATGCACGGAAAGCACAACTGATGAAGGTGAAAAAGATGCCCCAAACACGGTATTTGATGTAGATTTCTGTTTTGTTTAATACATCCTGCGACGACAAAATATGACTGAAAACCGGGCTGAAAAACAATTGTACCACCACAAAAAGCAACAAGGCCACCAGTATCAGAAAAAACACAGAGATTTCGAAAATACTGCCCACTTCGCGTGGTTTATCCTCGCCCAGCCTTCGCGATATGATGATTTGTGTGCCAATGCTAAACCCAAGACCAATTATAAACAATATCACATAAAATGTGCCTCCTATGGCCGATGCGCCCAACTCGCCCTCGCCCACACGCGCCAAAAAAACCGTGTCGGTGATGTTGATGATATTCTCGGCCATCATGCTGAGAATAATTGGGAAGGTTAGGTTCCAGATATCTTTATGCGAAGGTAATTGCAATGGGATTTTTTTTGCAAAAGTAGGAAAGTTTCGCCTTGCGGATGATTTCTTTACGTTATAGAAGCAAAGATTGATATTAGGGATGGGAAAATTTACTTGATAAGTATTGTGGCAAAATAGTAGTTGCGTAATGTTACTTGATAAGTATTGTGGCAAAATAGTAGTTGTGTAATGTTACTTGATAAGTATTGTGGCAAAATAGTAGTTGCGTAACGTTACTTGATAAGTATTGTGGCAAAATAGTAGTTGCGTAACGTTACTTGATAAGTATTGTGGCAAAATAGTTGTTGCGTAACGTTACTTGATAAGTATTGCAGCCCAATAGCGATTGCCAGCCTTTAGTTGATAAGTATTGTGGCAAAATAGTAGCACGAAAAGATATCACAACAACCTTCAGACCATTCTATTCATGGAAGAGATTAATAAAACCATGAGCAAAATATCGCCTTACTGTTGGAATTCTTTTTATGAATCCGTTAAATGTTTTTCTGCTACTTCTGATAAAATTTATATTTTTGCAGAAATATTTGCCAATGCGGTAGTAGCTCAGCTGGCAGAGCATTAGCTTCCCAAGCTAAGGGTCGTGGGTTCGAATCCCATTTACCGCTCAACGTTTTACATGCTTTTCAGAAAAGCTGGTTTAAACATGGTTTAAACCTTTTCTTGTTTAATTTTTATACTTTCTCAAATTGGTCCACGCACCGCCGTTATATACATCGGTGAATCCGTTAGCCTTTAAGATGCTTTTTGCAGCACCGCTTCTGGCACCCGATGCACAACAAAGTATGGTAGGTTTATCTTTTTTTAGTTTTGATAGATGCTCTTTTAGGTTATTTAAAGGTATGTTTACAGAACCTTTAAGATGGCCTTGCTGAAACTCGCCTTTCGAGCGAACATCAATGATTACAGCACCTTGTTTTATGATTTCGCCCAAATCGGCTTTGGGTTTTGAAGAGAAAAGGGTTTTAAGAAATTCGAACATTTTGTTAATTGAGTTTATTAAGTTGAGTAAGTTGTTAATACTAATGACTAATGACTAATTATTAATCATTAATTTTAGCCACTACGGTCATTTCGGGCAATGCCAATAATTGTTTTTTTACTTTGCAGAGATTGGCCACATGAATCACAGATTCTATGCTTTTTTCAGGAAAATCCTTAGGCAGATTTATTGTGAATTCTATTTTGGTTGCCAATCCTTTTTCGTCGAACTCATGGGTTTGTGTCAGGGTAATACCTTCGGTAGGAATATTACGGTTATCGCAATAGCCTTTCACAAAGATTCCGGCACAGGTGGCCATTGATGCTAAAAAGAGTTCGAAAGGAGATGGGGCGCTATCATCGCCACCACCATTTACGGGTTGGTCGGTACAAACGATATGTTTTCCTACCTGTGCGTTCACTTTTTTATTTCCGTCGAATGTTACTTTAATATCCATTTTAATTTATGATTTTTAGACCCGCCTGAATGACTACAGTCGGGCAGATTTGTTATTTGTTATTTGTTATTTGTTATTTGTTATTTATTATTTTCCCTTTCGGGTATAATCTGCCTATTGTCCAACAGGGATACAAAGGTACTCCATTAGATTAAATTGCCCGAGTGACTTTTATCCCTGCTTATGATAGCAATGTGACTTAGCGACTAATTTTAATATGATTATATACCTGAACCCTTGATTTGAATTAACAATTATTACGAAACTGAAACTATTTTTTCACGGGTTTAGCAGCTGTAGGTTTAATCACCTCAGCAAAATACATGGCGAACGAACGGTAAATAAAATGTGTCCATTTGCCAAAGGGAACAATGATGAGCGCCCATTGTGCCAGTATGATCAGGTGGAAGAGGAACATCCAGAAATTGTTTTCCAGTACGTTCAGATCGATGAACAAACGAACCGCAAAAGCGCTGATGCCCATCATGAAAAGCCATATCACAAAAAACCAGTCGGAAGGATGCGAGAAGGAGCTTTTCTGACTGCGTTTGCGAATCCTGCGTATCACAAAATCAAAGGTCACCACAAAGATGATGGCGCTGAAAACATATCCCATAGCAATAATGATTACACTTTCCGTTCCGAACCAATCGAGAAACACCGTAGTGAATAGCAGCAAAAGATATCCTGCCACCAGTATTAAATGCTCGAACCACCAGAGTTTACCGTCTTTGGTTTCATCGCAGCTTAAGAAACGCTTTTGGGTGAACATGTGAATGAACAGTTCTTTCAGCGAGACCATATGCTTTTTGAATTCAAATTTCTTTGTCTTCGACCAAACGATGTAATACCACATGCGTGCAATGTTGGGGATGAGTATCACCACAAAAACACTGGCAATGGCATACATTTCGAAATTATGTCCGTAGTGCATCCACTCATCATGGGTAAAGCTTCCATTGATAAACAGACCCACTACTCCGATAATCACCAGTAAGAATGCAATGATATAAGCGGAGAGGTTCTTGTATAACAATCCTGACAAACCTGTCCAGTCGTATTTGGCTATCAGGTATCTTCTCACCGACATCATCAGGTTGCCGGGATCGGCCTGACGCGGGCAGTTGGTAGAACAATCGCCGCAATAATAACACAACCAGGGATCGACCGATGCTTTCAGTTCTCCTTCCAGCCCCAACATGGTATATCTGATCATACGGCGGGGGAATGAATTGTCTTTATCAGTGAGTGAACATATAGCCGAGCAGGTCCCGCAACTATAACATGCGGAGAAATCTTCCGCACCGTATTTCCTGATACTCTTTACAAAATCGGGATTTACTTTTGCCATTTTACCTATTTTTTAATTTTGTAATAATAATAAGACTCCTTTTTATCCATTCCGTCGGCCTGAATCACGTTGTATTTGTTCATGGTCATCATGTGGTAAGTAACAGAATCAATTGCCACTCCCAGTCCGGATGCTACCTCAGGAATGGTTTTCTTACCGCTGTTGAGCGATTCCAGAATATTCTTCCATAACTGAGGATATTCTTTCATTTTCAACACCGTTGTTTCTTCTTCTTCGTCTGTACTATCCGATTTCTCAGGCAATTCTAACTTCTCCATAAAACCGTCTATCATGCCTTCTATCTCTGCATCGGTATATTGTGCAATTTCGATGGCATTCTCAGGACATACAGGAGCGCAAATACCGCAACCGGTACACACAGCTTTGTTCACAGCAGCAATATGTTTGTCGCCGCTTTCGATCTCACGGATGGCAGTATATTCACATACCTCTGCACATTTCCCGCACCATACACAGGCGTCGGCATTAACCCTTGCCACAATGGGATCCAGTGAAATGGTACCTCCACTCAGCAAAGCGTTAATCTTGGCAGCTCCCGAAAGGGATGATTGAACCGATTCGGAAATATTCTTGGGCCCCTGGCAACTTCCGCCAATGTAAACTCCTTTGATCACGGTTTCCACCGGTTTCAGCTTGGGATGTATTTCGTTAAAGAACTTATCGCCACCTACAGGTATCTTAAATTTCTCTGAAACCAATTTGCTGTCGCTGCGGGCAATCATGCCGGTTACCAATACAACGAGGTCGGCATCAATTTCCATTTCCTGTTTCGAGGTCAGCCAGTCTTTTACTTTTATGGTAGTTAATTTGCCGTTGTTTTCAATTACGGGAGGATCTTTTTCGTCGTAGCGGATATAGATATCGCCCTGCTTCGATGATCTTTCATACAGCAATTCCTGTTTTCCGTAGGTGCGTATATCGCGGAACAGGTGATAAGTGGTCAGTTTCCCGAATTTTTCGTTCAGAGAGAGGGAAGTATGAATGGCAGAGGTGCAGCAGGTGCGCGAACAATATTTGTTCTCGCCTTTGGTCTGACGGCCGCCCACACAATAAATAAAGGCAAGGCTTTTGATCTCCTTTTTATTATGGATCAGTTTGCCGCTATTCAATTCCATCAGTCGGTTAAATTCAGGAAGTGTAATTACATTGGGAATGGTTTTGTAACCAAATTCGGCTTCCTTAGGCTGATAAGAATCGAAACCCGTAGTAACCAAAACGGCGCCCACCGAAAGAGATAATATCTCATCTTCCAGTTGCAGGCTCAAGCAAGCTTTGTGTTTCTCAATAAATGCCGTATTGTTTTTAATGACCTCAACATCTACCACAGGAACATCGGGGAATGCTTCCGGGTAATTCTTATAGATAGCCTTGCGTTGGGTAAATCCGAAATTAAAGGCATCGGGAACCATATCCGTGCATTCCTCCATGGCCTTATGTATCAGGTCAGGATCGCTTTTGCCATTGATATAACGGGGCTTCACACGTATATCCACTCCGAAATTGCCCAGACTTCCCGTCACCTTTTCGATAGAGGCTCCGGTGAATAAGGTAATATTAGAATGTGATTTCAGTTCTTTATAGAGTTTGCTTATCAGTTCTTTCCCGCTTTGTTCGGTGACAAACAGTTTTTCTTTTTGGGCTATATGTCCGCCCACAAAATAATCCTGCTCCACCAGATACACCTCATTGCCCATGCGGGCGAGGTCGATGGCAGCTTTCATTCCAGCCACACCGGCACCCAAAACCAGGGCGGTTTTCTTCACATCTATTTCGATATTCTCCAAAGATTCCGATTGAGCCACACGGTTGATACCGGCTTTGATAAGCCCTACCGCCTTGATGCTGGCATCATGAGGCTGATCGGAATGAGGCCAGGAACATTGTTCGCGAATGTTCACCTGAACATAGTTGGAAGGATTGAGACCTGCGCGGTCGGCTACATTTTTAAAGGTATGCAAATGGAGCTTGGGAGAACAGGAAGCCACCACAATGGCATCCAGTTTGTGTTCCTGAATATCCTTCACCATATCCTTCTGATTGGAATCGGCACAGGCAAACATCACGTCTTTTGAAATGATGATGCCATCCTCTTTCTTCAGCATCTTGCTTATCTCTTCCACATCCACATAGTCGGAGATATTACCTCCGCAATGACATATATAAACACCTATTCGTTCTTTCATGGCTTGTTATTTTTTGTCAGTTAGTACCAATTTATTTTCGAGATTGCTGAGATAACCGGCTACTTCGGTGGCTGCACAGCCAGCAGACAAAATGGAATCAGGAATATCCTTGGGACCGGCGGCAGTTCCTGCCACAAAAACCCCTTCAATGCTGGTGGAAGCCGGGCTGAGCAGTTCGTCCACCTGTTTCACGAAATTCATTTCGTCCAAAGCCAGTTTCTCGTTCACGAACATTTTAGTGACATCCTTATTGGGCAGCACACCCACCGAAAGAACCACCAGGTCGTGTTTGGCTTCTTTCACGGTTCCCGTAGTGATATCCTCGTAACGTAAAATAAGGTCGCCACTGGTTTCATCTTTTTCGCGGATCTTGGCCACTTTTCCCTTTACAAAATTCACTCCCATGGATTTGGATTGCTGGAAGAACTCTTCGTAGCCTTTACCAAATGCCCTGATATCGATGTAATAGATGGTGATGTCGGCCATGGGCAAGGCACCCATCAGCAATTGAGATTGTTTGATGGAATACATGCAGCAGATCTGAGAACAGATAGGATTATTGCCGCACTCCACACTACACGAACGGTTTTCAATGGCAGAATCTCGTGAGCCTGTACATAACACATAAGCGATGTTGTCGGGCGACTTGCCGTCACTGGGACGCAGTACATTATTGTAAGGACGGGTGGGCGCTATCAACCTATCCATTTGCATGGAGTCGATCACGTTGGCGTATTTTGTATAACCGAATTCGGGTTTTCCTTCGGGAGGAAAAAGTTTAAAGCCCGTGGTAACGATCACCGATTTGGCTGAAGTCTTTATGACCTCTTTTTTCTGTGAGAAATCAATGGCATTGGCCGGACAGATATTGACGCACTGATGACATTCGCGGCAATTGCTGCAATCGAGACATCTTTCAGTACTGGCTTTTAATTCTTCTTCGGTATAAGTGAGCTCCACTTCTTCAAAATCCTTCACTCTTTCGCTTATGGGACGCAAACCTCCTTCAATGGCATGCACCTTAGCGCCTGTATAGTTGTTCACGATCTTAACCTTATCCACAGCGGGCAATTTATCACCGAATTCAAAACTTTCGGGAGCGAGTCCATTCAGGAATTTGTCGATATAAAACGCGGCTTTCTTTCCATGTCCCGCTGCTTCAATAATGGTGGACGCACCGCTGACGCCGTCGCCACCGGCAAAGATCAAAGGAATGGAAGTCTGCATGGTTACCGGGTTCACCTTGATGGTTCCTGTCTTATTCAGATCGATCACGTTTCCAAAAGGTGAAGTAGATGGTTGCAAACCTATGGCTTCTATCACAAAATCAACATTCTCTAAGTATTCTGAACCTTCCACGGGAACAGGGGACCTTCTGCCGCTGGCATCAGCCTGTTCGAGTTTCATTTTGATCAACTGAACCTTATTGAGTTTTCCGTTCTCACCAAAGAACTTAATGGGATTGCGCAGTATGGCAATTTCAATGCCTTCTTCTTCGGCTTCTTTAATTTCAGGAGCAAAGCAGGGCATTTCTTCTCTTCCTCTTCTGTAAACCACAGTAACCTTTTCGGCGCCTAATCTCAGGGAAGTGCGGGCAGCATCAATGGCGGTATTTCCGCCACCAATGACCATCACCTTTTTACCTTTGAGATTCACCTTTTCGCCAATGTTGGCATTGCGGAGAAAATCAAGACAGGAAACGATTCCATTCAGATCGGAACCTTCTATGTTCAGTTTGGGAGTATCGTGAGTTCCCACAGCAATAAAAATACTGTCGAAACCCTGTTCTTTCAGAGCGA
>CAYYQJ010000098.1:0-8460 GCA_964473775.1 uncultured Bacteroidales bacterium
AGATAGCTTCAGGTGACTGGAGTTCAGACGTGTGCTCTTCCGATCTGGCCTGATACACCTTGTAAGCCACCAGGGCAGCCAACAGTATGAAAGGGATTTTATCCAACCAAAAAGCCATGGATTTCCATTTGGTTTCGAAGAAAAACGAGAGTAATATTAATGTAGCCGGAATGGTGAGTGCCTGACCTTTGGATAGCATAGCCATCAGGGCAAACACTACTGACAAAATATATTTCATCAAATAAGGCTTTTTTCGGTCTAAAGATTTGATATAAAAAATCAAACAAAGCAAATAAAAAAAGGCAAACAACACATCGCGGCGGCCTGCAATAAAAGCCACCGATTCTACCTGCATGGGATGCAGGGCAAACAAAGCCGCAATCAGCAGTGGGACGTATGGTTTTTTGATTAAAAGAGAGATGAAAACAAAAACCAGGATAATATTAAGGAGATGAATCAACAGATTGATAACAATATAAGGTTTTGGATTTAATTTATAATAATGATAAACGATGGAATTAGAAAGAGCAGTGATAGGCGCATACATACGATGATATTCGCCTTCGAAAAACGATTTTTTAATGTTTTCTTTGGTCAATTCTATATTAGGATTGTTAGGAATATAAGCAGCATCGTCCCAATTGGTAAATTGGTTTTGAAAAGAAGGCACATAAAGTATAAAGGTCAATACCAGTAATGCAATAAGGTATTTGATTTGATTGTTTGCCGAAGGCTCAGCCTTCAGTTTCTTTGATTTTGCCATCAATAATTTTGGTTTTGATTTGAGGGAACAAAGTTAATTAAAGTTTAGTAAGTTTATCAAACTTGATGAACTTGATGAACTTTTTATATCTCTGTATGTTTTTTCATTACTTTTGCACTATCATAATAGCAAAATTGAACAAGCCGGCGGTTAAAAAGAAATCTTATTCTGGAATTATGGACGCTTATCGTCAGTCTCCGATATATATTCCATACGCGAATTCGCTGATGAGATATACTTTGTCTAAGAAAGCTCAATGCGATATACAAAGAATAAAAAAGCGATACTCTGAAAAGGACGATATTGTGAAAAGATGGTTTAATCATCGTAAAATATTTTTCGGATTGGGATTCTTTCGTTCAGGAACCACTTTTTTGGCTGATTTTCTGAATAGAAACCTTGAGGAAGTTATTGTTCAGCATGAGCCTAATTTGATAGATTATTATTATTTTGCAACAGCAATACAAAACCCTGCAGGTACTTATGATTATATAAGAGAGTACAGACTTAGAGAGATTTATGATAGGATGCAATGCTATGGAATTAAAGCTTATGGCGAAATAAATCCTTTCCTGGGGAGGCATTGTGATGCGTTGAAGCAGCTTTGTCCAGAGGCAAAACAATTTCACATGGTTAGAGATGGCAGGGATGTGTTGCGATCGTTGATGACACGGAAATTCTTTGGGCCTAACCATTTCTGGACCACAATCATTCATCCGCCTCAGGGCGATGACTATTTGGAGAGATGGAAGTCAATTACTCCATTTGAAAAAATTTGCTGGTTATGGAAATCAGACAATGAGTATCTGCGCAACCATATTCCTCATAGGATTAATTTCGAAACTCTGGTTACAGATTATGATTATTTCAAAACCTCATTGACTGATTATCTGGAATTAGACGCAATTGCTCCTGATATATGGCAAAGAGACATTGGCAAAAGAAAGAACCATTCGCCAAAACATTCTTTTCCGCATTTTAATGATTGGAATAATCAGGAGAAAAAGATGTTTGAAAAAATATGCGGCGAGGAAATGTTGAAATCGGGGTATCAGCTATAATAAGAATTAAACGAAACTTCATACAAGTAAAAAAAACATGAGGAATCCAAAAGACATAAAATCAACAGCATCATCAGATAAGAAAATTGCATCGGTATCCAAAAAACCGGGCAACCCAAAGTTGAAACCCTTTTTGGGCGGGCTTAAAAATCAATTGGGGATTATTATTGCGATATTTGTGTTTGCTTTGTATGCACAAAGCATTTCGTTTAACTATGCTTTGGATGATTATGGTGTTTTGAAAGGCAATAAGCTTGTTGAACAAGGGATAAAAGGAATACCAGAAATTCTAAAAACCGACAGGTTATATGGCTCTGAAGCCAACAAAAACAATAGAACTTTTGAATATAGGCCTGTTTCTATAGTGGTTTTCGCATTAGGGTGGCAATTTTTTCCTGACAAGCCTTTCTTTTTTCATCTGATAACAGTTTTGTTTTATGCGTTTAGCTGTTGGTTTTTATTTCAGTTGTTGTGTAAATTATTTAACAATTACAATCTTATAATACCTTTGGGTATTGCCTTGTTGTTTGCCTCGCATCCCATTCATACTGAAGTAGTCGACAATATTAAGAGCCTTGATGAAATATTGTGCTTTCTGTTTGGGTTATTTTCTATTTATTCTTTTGTATTGTTTATTGAAAAAAAGTCAATACTCCATTTTGTTATGGCATTAATTTATTATTTCATTTCTTTGTTGTCGAAAGAAACCGGAATTACTTTTTTAATAATTATCCCATTGACACTTTATGTATTTACAAGCATCAAACTAAAAGAAATTTTATTGATTTCGGGAGGAGTTGTTTTTATAAGTACAATATATTTGCTCATTCGAAGCAATGTGTTAGCTGCGGTTCCTGTGACCAACATAGAATTGGCATATTTTAATTCACTTTACACTGCACCGGATTTTATTAGCCGGGAATCAACAGCGTTTTATATTTTATTAAAGTATGTTTGGTTATTACTATTTCCTATTCAACTATCTTATGATTATTCTATTTCGCAGATTCCCAATCAAAGCCTGAGTTCTCCATTGGTTATTTTTGCTATACTAATCTTTTCAGCAATGGGCATTTATGCTGTTTATAGAATTAAACAAAAAGACGTAATTTCATTTTCAATACTTATTTTCCTGATAGCGCTTGCTCCTGTTTCTAATATATTTTTGCTTATTCGCAGCACAATGGCAGAGCGTTTTCTATATATTCCTTCGCTAGGTTTTTGCATCATTGTTGTTTTCATTATAGTAAAACTAGTTAAACCAATAATCAGGTATCAAAAAATACAAACTATAAAACAACTCTTTTCGAGCAATTTAAAGTTTGTATTCATAATAATAGCTTTGACTCTTGTTTATTCTATTAGGGTTTTATCAAGAAATCCTGACTGGAAAGATAATTATACTTTGTTCAGCCATGATATAGACATTGTCACAGATAATGCCCGGGCACATTATAATTATGGAAACACCTTATTATATAAAGCTAATTTGATGACCCAAGACAAAGAAAAACAAGACAAATTATTAAATACTGCAATTCAACAATTTGTAAAGGCTCTAACTATCTTTAATAATATACCAAATGCAAATGCTGATTTAGCAAAAGCGTATTTTTTGAAAAATGAATATCCTGCCGCAATCAGCAATTACGAAATAGCCATTAATAATTTTTTATCACCGGACCCTGAATCTTATAGCAATTTAGGCCTCCTTTATACAAGAACAGGGCAATACCAAAAAGCATTAAAAGTGCTTAATAAGGCCACCACTCTAAATCCTAAATATACTGATGCCAGAATAAACAGAACAAGTGTTTATTTAAAAACAGGTAGATATGCAGATGCAATTAATGAATGCAGTAAAGTGTTAGAGTATGATACGAAAAACGAGAAAGCATTTGTTGTAAAAGGAATTGCTTATCTAAACCTTAAACAATATGGCAATGCATTGAATTTTTTAAAGACAGCATTATTAATAGACTCTACCGATATTAATTGCATAAATTTGCTTGGAGCAACCTACCTCAATGTGGGAGATACCATTAAGGCAAAACAATATTTTGTGAAAGCAACCGAATTAACCAATAAAAAATAAACAATCCTTATAACATTGTACTAAATAATTTAAATTATAGAAAGCATTAGAAACAAAAATGGTAAAACAAAAAAGTATACATGCTACTGCAAAAAGTATTAAAAATACTACATCAGCATCCTTTCCCGTAAATAGAAGCAAAATTCAATTTAGCGGACTTAAAAACCAGCTGGGGATTATCATTGCGATATTTGCGTTTGCCTTGTATGCACAAAGCATTTCGTTTAACTATGCCTTGGATGATTCGCTGATTACGTCAGGCAATTATTTGGTTAAAGAAGGCTTTGCGGGTATTCCTCAATTGTTGAAATCGGATCAGGCTTTTGGTTTGAAAGACGAGGGAGAAAGGGTGCTTACCTACCGACCGATTTCGTTGGTGGCGCATGCAGTGCAATGGCAGTTTTTTCCCAACAGTCCTCATGTGTATCATCTAATAAATGTATTGTTATATTCGCTTACCTGTTGGTTGTTATTTCTTTTGCTATGCAAATTATTTGAAAGCAGAAATGAGGATAAATTTAAAACCGGCTATTGGAATCTTATCATCCCATTCATTAGTGTGTTGTTTTTTGCGGCTCATCCTTTACATACCGAAGTGGTTGATAATATTAAAAGTCAGGACGAATTATTGTGTTTTCTTTTTCTGATACTCTCTGTTTTTTCTTTTATAAAAGCAGAAGAAAAGAAATCTCTCGTCCAATTTATCTTAGGAGTAATCCTTTTCAATTTTGGATTGTTTTCAAAAGAGTCAGCCATTTCTTATATTCTGATAATTCCTTTAATACTGTATGTTTTTACAAACGCAGGAATAAAAAAAATACTTTATATCATACTATCATTGGCTGTGGTTTCCGCGATTTTTCTTTTCATTCACTTTAAAGTTTTAGAATCAGTAACTCAAACCCGAATAGATATTTTGCATTCAGCCTACTTTAATTCGCTGGCTGCAGCACCCGATTTTATAACTCAGAAAGCAACGGCATTCTATATTTTGCTTAGGTATGTTTTCTTATTACTATTCCCTTATCATTTGTCTTATGATTATTCTGTTTCAGAGATTCCTCTTTACAGTTTGTCTAATCCCATGGTTCTGCTTTCTATTTTGCTTTATTTGGCCATAGGAATTTATGGCATACTTAAAATCATCAAAAAAGATGTGGCTGCCTTTGCAATTCTGTTTTATTTGCTCACATTGGTTCCGGTTTCGAACATAATTATCCGTATCAATTGTACAATGGCTGAAAGGTTTATGTTTACTCCATCACTGGGTTTCTGTATGCTGCTAGCATTAATATTAATTAAGATTACAAAAACAAATTTCGATAAAACACTAATTATTAATTTTCAACAATTGGTAAAAAAGCATGCGCTTCTGTTTACAATAGTGTTTATTATAACAGGAGCCTATTCTGTTCGTACCCTTGCCAGAAACCCTGACTGGAAAGACGATATCTCATTAAATACTCATGATGTTAAAGTGGCAAACAATAGTGCGAGAGTTCATTTTTGTTATGGCAGTATTTTATTGAACGACCTTTATCCAAAAGAAAAAAACAATGATAAAAAGGCAAACCTATTGAATGAAGCCATACTTGAATTAAATATAGCTGCGTCTATCTATCCCGATTTGCCCCCTATAGCCTATGCACGACTGGGTACTGCTTATGGCTATCTTGGTGATTATAAAAATGTGATATACAACTATAAAATCGCAATCAGAAAGTCGCCCTTTACTCCCGCTGCCTATTTTTATTGCGATTTAGGATTAGCCTATTCACTCACCACACAATACGAAAAAGCCTTAAGTATTCTGGATTCATCCGTCAAATATTATCCTGAATATAAAGATGCTTATGTTGGGAAAAGTCTTGTTTATTTACAACAAGGCAAATTTATTGAAACCGTAGCTGAAAGTGATAAACTGTTACAACTCGACCCAAATAATGTGTTGGGGCATTTATATAAAGGTTGCGGTTTACTCAATTTAAAACAATACAAAGAGGCAATAAAGTATTTAACCAAGGGTTCTGAATTAGATCCAAACAATGCCGACTTTTATCAATATCTGGCCATGGCTTTTCAGCAAACTGGAGATACAATAAATGCGAGGCAGTATGCTGACAAATATAAAAGTTTTAGAAATCAATGATAATTAAACTCAGAGTTTATTAAAAACCGTTACCCGATACTCCAATTAAGCTACATTCGCTTATATAAAACTCCCATTACAATGAAACGACTGTTATTAATTTTATTTTTGTCCTTTACGTTGCTGGTTTCGTGTAAAACAAACTACCTTAGTACGAAACAAAAAATCAATACATTTAAAAAGCTGAATTGTATGTTGGGCAAATGGGTAACCTACAGTACAGTTTATGCAGTGTTTGAGAATTGGAAAATGATAGACGACACTACCTTTAAAGGTAAAAATATTATGATACTTAATAACGATACCGTGCTGAACGAACAAATGACTATTGAAACCGGAAAAAACAGTATCAATCTCTACATGAAAAATCTGGTAATACCCGATGCACCTATAGAAAATTACAAACTTGAACAGATAAAAACGAATAAAATAGTGTTTAAAAAGAGTACAATTAATAAAATTGAAAGAATTACTTATTATTTTGTGTCGCCAGAAACATTAAGAATTTTGATTGAAAGTGACGGGAAATCAGCGGAAAGCTTCAACATGAAAAAATTTATCAAATAGGGTTTGTTAGTAAAAAATAATATTAAATTAGGCTAAATTCTGAAAAAAAATTAATTTTGCACTTCCAAAAAAAAAAACATGGCTAAAAAGACAGATAAAACAGAAGAAAAAATTGCAGCAGTTGAGATGGCTCTAGATAAAGGCGAACAGTTTTTTGAGAAGAATAAAAACTTATTATTCTATATTTTGTTAGGGATTATCATTATTGTTGGTGGTATTTTTGCTTATAAAAAATTTATTTTAGGTCCAAAACAAATTGAAGCGCAATCAGCAATGTTTTATGCTGAACAATATTTTGAAAAAGATTCTCTCAAATTAGCAATGAAAGGTGATGGAACCAACCCTGGTTTTATTCAGATTCTTGACCAATACGGTTCAACCAAATCAGGAAATCTTGCAAAATATTATTTGGGAATCTGTTATTTAAAAACAGGAGATTTTCAGCAAGCTATTGATAAATTAGAAGGTTTTAGCTCTGACGATCAAATTATTTCGGCAATGGCTATTGGTGCCGCCGGTGATGCCTATCTTGAACTGGGCAATAAAGAAAAAGCTTTGGAAAAATATTTGAAAGCTTCTGAAAAAAGAGATAATAACTTTACTGCTCCTATGTTTTTAATGAAAGCCGGTTGGACTTACGAACTGCTTGGTCAATTTGACAAAGCTGTAAGCATGTATGAAAAGATTCAGAAAGAGCATAACAGAAGTTTCGAGGCAAGAGATATTGAAAAATATATTGCCCGTGCCAAAGGTTCTATGGGCACCAAATAATTGCTATGAGTAAAAAGCAAAATTTATCTGAATATACTCCGTTTTCGCACACAGTATCTACTAAAACTACCCGTTTCGGAATCATTGTATCAGAATGGAATCCCGAAATAACAGATTCTCTGTGTAAAGGAGCTGTAGATACATTGCTTGAACAAGGTTTTAAGAAAACGTCCATCATCACACATAGAGTTCCCGGAAGTTTTGAACTGCCTTTAGGTGCGCAATATCTTTTAGAAAATACTGAAGTGGATGCAGTGATATGTCTGGGGTGTGTTATTCAGGGAGAAACCCGGCATTTTGAGTTTATTTGTCAGGCAGTCAGTCAGCAAATTTCCAGATTAAATATTGATTATAATATTCCTGTATTATTTGGTTTATTAACTACCGACAATCTTGAACAGGCCAAAGAACGCGCAGGCGGAAAACATGGCAACAAGGGTGTTGAAGGCGCTATAGCGGCTATAAAAATGTTGCAGTTGCGGGATAGTGTTTTCCCAAAAGAATAATAATTTTCTAATCATTTTCTTATGAAAGACGTACGCATTGTTTTTATGGGTACTCCTGGAATTGCTGTTGAATCTCTACAAAGCATCCTTCAGAACCAATATGATGTAGCTGCTGTGGTAACTTCAGTTGACAAACCTGCAGGAAGAGGATTAAAAGTTCATGAATCGGCTGTAAAGCAATTTGCCTTACAGAATAATCTTAAGGTTTTGCAACCTGAAAACGTTTCTGACCCTTTGTTTATTGAACAGATAAAAAGTCTTTCGCCTGATATTATAGTTGTAGTTGCCTTTCGGAAAGTTCCTGATGCAGTACTTTGTATTCCAACACTGGGTTCATTTAATCTTCATGCTTCTTTGCTACCGCAATACAGAGGTGCAGCCCCGATTAATTGGGCAATAATTAATGGTGAAACCCAAACAGGAATGACTACGTTTTTATTGAACAACCGAATTGATGCCGGTGATATTCTTCTTCAAAAAACGATTGATATTCCTGACGATTGGAATGCAACGAATCTGCACGACTGTATGAAAACCCTTGGCGCAGG
>CAYYQJ010000099.1:0-8386 GCA_964473775.1 uncultured Bacteroidales bacterium
TGTGCTCTTCCGATCTGTTTAGAAAAATCTCATCTTTAGTCACAATAGTTAAATTTTCAAGCATTCCTTGCGAAATAATTATCCTATCGAATGGGTCGCGATGATAAAAATCTAATGTCAATAGTTTTTGAATATGCCCAAAGGTTAAAGGGAGTAACTCAATTTCATATCGTTTCATTAATCTTGAAATGTCTTCAAACCCCCCGTTTATTTCAAGTTTCTTTAAGGATAATTTAATAGCAATTTCCCATATTGATGCCACACTAACAAAGCATTTATTGTCAAAATTAATAATCAGTTCAATTGATTTCTCTGGTAATTGCTTATCACCATTAATAAACCATATCAAAGCATGTGTATCTAATAATAAATCCATCACATATAGTCTTTAAAATCTTCCAATGGCGCATCAAAATCATCATGTAATATGATTAAGCCTTTTGCACAACCAAATTTCCTTTCTTTGATTTTCTTTTTTTCTTTCTTCGTTTTTAAATAATCCACAAAATCATTTACTTCTTTAATCAGAGATGGTGGTAACGAACTAATTTTTGTATATAACATTGTAGGAGTCATAATCTTTTTTTTGCAAAGTTAATAAAGTTTTGGGGAATAAAGTTGATAAGTTAATTGAGAAAATTGAGTTATTGGCGTGTCAATTACTATTTGATTAGGCATCGGCTGAGAGGATAGGAATGATGAGAGAATTTTTACCAAGCGATTCCCCAATTTAATTTATCCATTAATAACAATGTTTAATTTCTAATTTTATCTTAAAACGATTGTAGTATTTTGCCAATATGTATTTACAAGAGTCTGGACAAAATCCATATTTTGCAATAACATAACTAAGTGCACCTTTGCCATACGCACCATTTTCTTTAAATTTAAAATTTGCTTGTATTGAATTATAAAAGACAATAACCGAGTTTTTCCTTTTGCTTTCAATTAAGTTAACCGCATATTTTTCCATCTCAACCCAATTGGTATCAGAAGCATAAACGGAACACTCATAAATTCCTTGAGGTAAGTGCTTTTCATCGATAATCTCAAAGCACGTATGTTTCTTGCATGATGCAAGAATTAAGATTACCAATATTGTCAGGAATATTTTAATTTGATTACTCATTTATGTTTTCATAACTAAAGTGAAACTACATTCCCCATATTTCCATTATCCCCCATGAACCTGTTTTATTATTAATTAAACCCCCCTCACCCATCCCAATTTTTATTCAAAGATAATTATTTTTATGAAAATAGCAGCATAGGGAATATAAATTCTATACAATCGTTTGAATTAGGCAAAACCTATAAAGCTAGAAATGGAGAAGGTAGATCCTTAACTAAATTGACCCATTATGTCTATTTTTTTCTCAATGAGTGTTTTTATAACAAAAAAACTATTTTTATTAACTTCGCATTCCTTTTAATTAACAAAAACACTATTTGTTGTTATTCCAACTCTTTTCTTTGCAACAAAAAAGAAATTTGTATTTACTCCGAATCTCTTCTTTGTTATTCTGAAACTCTTCTTTGTTACTTCGAATCTCTTCTTTGTTACAAAGAAGGCCTTCTTTGTAACAAAGAAGGCCTTCAAAATAGGTTCGAATACATTTGTTGTTACAAAAACTCTCTTCTTTAATAAAATTCTTCTTTTGAGGGTTTTTACAAATCAATACATTGATAAACAGAAATATAACCCACCGAATCTACAATCCTGTCTTCATCACAAAAAATAATACAAATGATTTATAAAAATCAAAGAATTTTGGCTAAAGCCGATGTTGTTTATCCATTTGAACACGACATAAATATCGTGCCTAATGACTTTACCCCCTAAATAAAATCAATCAACCCAATCAACTTGATAAACTTTCAACTTGATAAACCTGATAAACTTGATGAACTCTATTTCTTGCCCAGCAATTTCTTTATCTCATTTAGTTTCATCAGGGCTTCGACTGGGGTGAGAGAATTGATGTCGGTGCTCAGAATATCATCCTTAATCTGTTCGAGCAAGGGGTCGTTCAACTGTATAAAACTCAATTGATATTGGTCGGCAGTATCGTGTTTGGATGCTTTGCCTTTTTTGGTTAGTTCGCCTCCGCTGTGGTCTTTTTCCAGTTGTTTCAGGAGGTCGTTCGCGCGGTCGATGATGCGTTGTGGCATTCCGGCCATCTTGGCCACATGAATCCCAAAGCTATGTTCGGTGCCTCCGGGCGTGAGCTTGCGCAGAAAGATTACCTTGTTTCCGATTTCTTTAACCGAAACATGGAAGTTTTTGATGCGATGCAGAGATTTTGCCATATCATTCAACTCATGATAATGGGTGGCAAAAAGCACTTTAGGTTGATAGAGTTTGTTTTCGTGAAGATATTCTGCAATGGCCCATGCAATAGAAATACCATCGTAGGTGGAGGTTCCACGACCGATTTCATCCAGAAGAATGAGGCTGCGCGACGAAATATTGTTTAGAATGGAGGCTGTTTCGTTCATCTCAACCATAAAGGTCGATTCGCCCAGCGAGATATTATCGGAAGCACCCACACGGGTAAATATCTTATCCACCAGTCCTATCTTTGCCTTTTCGGCGGGAACATAACTTCCCATCTGCGCAAGCAAAGTAATCAAAGCCGTTTGTCGGAGCAAAGCCGATTTTCCCGACATGTTCGGACCTGTGATGATGATAATTTGTTGACTATTATTATCTAAAAAGATATCGTTGGCAATGTACTTTTCGCCGGCAGGCAGGTTTTGTTCAATCACGGGATGCCTTCCCTGAGTGATTTCCAATGCAAGACTGTCATTGATTTCTGGCCTCACATATTGATTTCGCACTGCTACCGAGGCAAACGATAACAGGCAATCGACTCTCGAAATCAGCGAGGCATTAAGTTGGATGGGTTTAATATAATCAAACACTGCTACCACCAAATCGTTGTATAACTGAGTTTCTAACGCAAGAATCTTTTCCTCGGCGCCCAGAATCTTTTCTTCATATACTTTCAGTTCTTCGGTAATATATCTTTCGCAATTGGCCAGGGTTTGCTTGCGGGTCCAATTGTCGGGCACTTTATTTTTATGGGTGTTGGTAACCTCAATATAATATCCAAACACATTGTTGAAAGCAATTTTTAAGGAAGGGATGCCTGTTAGTTCGCTTTCGCGCTGCTGAATCTGAACGAGATAATCTTTGCCAGAATAAGCCAGATTGCGAAGCTCATCCAGAGATTCGGAAACACCTTCGGCTATTACATTGCCTTTGTTTGCCAATGCCGGAGGGTCGGGATGCATGTCGTGTTCAATGCGGTCGCGGATGATTTTACAGGCATTCAGTTGTTCGCCAATTTTGTTTAAAGCGGCATTGCCTGCATGGTCGAACAGGTTTTTTATTTCTTCTATAGATGTCAATGCCCTTTTGATCTGCAATAATTCGCGGGGATTTATTTTGCCTATAGCCACCTTAGATATCAAACGTTCGAGGTCGCCAATCAGCTTCACGCTTTTGCGCAGGTTCTCGGTTTGACTTTCCTGATGAAGAAAATCGGCCACAATCTCCAGCCTTTCGTCAATCAGTTGTTTATCTTTCAGAGGCATCACCATCCATCGTTTCAACATGCGGCTGCCCATGGGGGTGAGGGTGTGGTCGATTACATCAATCAGCGTAAGCGCATTTTCGTTTGATGAATGCAAAAGCTCGAGATTGCGAACGGTGAATTTATCGAGCCATACATAATGGTCTTCTTCTATGCGGCTCAGCTTAGATATATGACTGATTTTGTCGTGCTGCGTTTCTGCCAGATAATGCATGGCAGCCCCCGAAGCTATGATTCCTGCTTCAAGATCGTCAACGCCAAATCCTTTTAATGAAGCTGTTTGGAAATGATTTTGCAGAATGTTGAAAGCAAAATCGGGAGTAAACACCCAATCTTCGAAAGTGGAGGTGTAGAACTTATCGCCGTAGGTTTCTATAAATTCGCGCAGTTTATTTTTCTGAACAATCACCTCATTGGGATGAAAGCTTTGCAACAGATTGTCGATATAATCCTTCGAACCTTGTGATAGATATAACTCGCCTGTAGAGATATCCAGAAAAGAAACCCCTGTGATACGAGGCCCGAGATGAATTCCCGCCAGAAAATTATTTTCCTTATGCTCAAGCACCTTATCATTATACACCACGCCCGGAGTCACAATTTCGGTGATGCCACGTTTCACTATCTTCTTGGTAAGCTTTGGGTCTTCCAACTGATCGCAAATGGCAACACGCAAACCGGCTTTCACCAGTTTGGGAAGATAAGTATCGAGTGCATGATAAGGAAAGCCTGCCAGCTCTATATGCGACTGATAGCCATTGGCACGTTTGGTAAGCACTATGCCCAGTATGCCTGAGGCTTTAATGGCATCTTCGCCAAAAGTTTCATAAAAATCGCCTACACGAAACAATAATAATGCATCAGGGTATTTGGCCTTGATGGCATTATGTTGCTTCATCAATGGGGTTTCGGCAATTTCTTTTTTATTCTCTTGCAAGTTTAATAATATTTAAAGAATGATTTAAGAAAGCATTTCTCCTTCAGCAGGCGGGTCGATATGGTTTACGATGATAAAGTATTTCCTTTTGATATAAAGGAGAACCATACTAGCAATGTTAAATAAAGAACCGGTTACCAATGATATAATTAATGCCCAGTGGATAATTGAATAGTACATTTCCTCTGTGATACCTTCAGGAATATCGGGCATTTGCTCAAGAAATTTGTTGGTCAGTTCGTCAACATTTGCAATAGAAGCAAGTCCGTTCACACTTATTATCAGATAAAACAACAAGCCATAAATCCATACCCATCCATAGCGCTGATGCATTCCAATAATCAAAACAATGGGCATTGCTATTTTTAAAATGAAAAGAACATCAACAGCAAACATGCCAAAGAGAGAAAAAGACATGAAGTTAAAACCTTCGTTATACACGGTAAGTAATGCCGGCAAAGAAAAAAACGTTTCAACTATTAGTATGATCCAGATAATTTTTAAAATTACCGGCATGGGTTTCCATCCTTTTATCTTCATATTTTTACTGATTACTATAATTCATAATATCTTCACTCATGTATTTTATTTCCACACCGGCAATGCTGAACATTTCTTCGGATTCGGCGCCTGCATGATATTTTTTTTCGCAAACCACTCTTTCAATGCCGCAATTTATGATGAGCATGGCACAGGTACGGCATGGAGTCATCCTGCAATATAGGGTGGCTTTGTCAAGAGAAATACCTCTGCGTGCCGCCTGACAAATGGCGTTTTGTTCGGCATGAACGGTTCGCATACAATGATTGGTCACTCTTCCGTCTTCATGAGTCACCTGTTTAAACAAATGCCCCACTTCGTCGCAATGTTTTAATCCGCTTGGCGAACCCACATATCCTGTAACCAGAATCTGTTTATCACGAACAATTACGCAACCACTTCGGCCACGGTCGCAGGTAGCCCGTTGCGATACCGTGTCGGCAACACACATAAAATATTCGTCCCAACTGGGTCGTATATACTTTGGTGATTCTTCTTCTTTCATTATGATACGCTTATTTTCATTAATATTTCTTCAATCCGGCTGTGCAAACTTTCTATATCTTCGTTGTTAGAGATGATGAAATCAGCCATTTCTATACATTTCTTCAGATTTTGTTTGTTGATATCGTCAGAAGTAAATTCTCTTCTTTCGTTATCAAGAAAAGTTTCGAAGGAGATGTGGTCGGTTTCTGAAGCCCTTTTTATAATACGTTGATATCTGATTTCAGCATCAGCATCCACAGCTATGAGGCAAAACCCACCTTTAGAGCTTAATGCAACGGCTTCGCCCGGAGTTCTGATGCTTTCGATAACACAATTTACCTGATGTTTGGCAGCGATATGATAGAGTTCTTCAACAATAAAAGAGGGACTGTGCGAAGCTCTTAATCCGTTGGCAACAATCACCATGCTGTCGCGGTTCACTTCCATCCCTCTTTTTGTTATTTCTTCAATCAGATAAGCTCTCACAGAATAATGAACAAAGCCTTTATTCTTAACAAGGTAATCAACAATAGTCCCCTTCCCTGCACCCAATGTACCAGTTATTCCTATAATGTTCATGTCACAAAAATACTCACAAATGTGGAATAATGGGCAAAAAACATTGGAAATGGGGAGAATTATACAATGATATAATTAGGCAATACTGCAATGATACAATGATGAGATTAATCAGATTATTTGTTGAAAGGGAAAAAGCCTAATATTGTAGTAAATATTTGGTCGTTAAAATAAAAGAAGTTAAACAAATTCCCCCCAATTTTGTTGATTTGAATCGTATTAGTTATCAGGCTTTCGGGATAATTATTCTCTTTTAATCATATTTTTTTTTGCTCATTCCAAAAAAAGAAGTAGGTTTGAAAAAAATTTTTATGCTCGTAATAGGTATTGCCGGAGGCTCCGGTTCAGGAAAAACAACGGTAGTTAAGAAGATAATGAGCGACTTTCCGAAGGGGTCGGTAGCAGTTATTTCGCAGGATTCGTATTATAAAGACAACGGGCACCTGGATGCTGATGATAGGGCGAAAATTAATTTCGACCATCCCTCGTCGATTGAATTTCCTTTGCTTATCAAGCAACTTGATATGCTTCGTAAAGGCAAATCCATACAAATGCCTATTTATTCTTATCTCACCTGTGCACGTGCCAAAGACACCATTCATGTTGAGCCTAAGAAAGTGATTATTGTAGAAGGGATTCTACTCTTTACCAATATTAAGTTGTTGGAAAGATTTAACATTAAGGTTTTTGTTGATGCTGAATCGGATGACCGACTTATGCGGATTATCAGAAGAGATATTGAAGAACGCGGACGTTCGTTTTCAGAAGTGCTTAATCATTATGAAAAATGGGTAAAACCCATGCACTTTCAGTTTATTGAACCTTCGAAACGTCATGCAGATATTATTATTCCGCAAGGGGGTAAAAACCATGTGGCTATTGATATTTTATCGTCGAAAATAAAGATGAAGCTGGAACAATAGATTGTATTTTTTGATTTTATACTATAAACATCGTCATAAATAAATAAATAATAAGGGGTTAGATTACTGAACATGTTTACGGCTTTAGGCTTGGATGAGAAACTTGCTGTTTCCCGAATGTTTGAATTTTGACGGATAGGGCAAATAAGTGAATAAAATTTATAACTTTGCGGCGAAATTTAAATGACGGGATGTAGCGCAGTTGGCTAGCGCACCACGTTCGGGACGTGGGGGTCGGAAGTTCGAGTCTTCTCATCCCGACTCTTGCCCTTTGAAGGTTTTTTTTATTGCCACTTTAGCTCAGTTGGTAGAGCAACGCATTCGTAATGCGTAGGTCGTGGGTTCGAGTCCCATTAGTGGCTCTTTATTTTTTTAGTGCGTTTTAATCGGTTTTAAGTTTGAATAATTGATTCATATTGTTCTATTCTTCTATTTCAAAATATTTTATTTTCTATCGTAAGACTTACCTTCGTCATGTTTAATGGGGAAATCGTTATTGAATGAATATGAATACTGGTTCCTAAAGAATGTTCATTAGTATTACTTGTAAGCTAATTTCTGTCGCAAATCCCCCCTTATTAAAGATTTTTTCATTTTTCAGAATGCTGATAATAGAAATTTTACTATGTTTGACGCCTGAAAAATTTAACAAAAATGGACGACACAAATTATTTTGCCTTGAACCCAAACCCTTTGGTTCAGTTTCTTAACAAAAAACCTAAAGATTTTACAAAAGAAGATCTGATAAAATATATTACAGAGAACGAAATTGGAATGCTAAATTTCAGGTATGTGGGCGAGGATGGCCGCATAAAAACTCTGAATTTTTCGATTAATAACCTCAAGCATCTGGATATTTTATTGTCCACAGGCGAAAGAGTGGATGGTTCGAGTTTGTTTTCTTATGTTGAACCCGGCTCGAGCGATTTGTATGTGATTCCGCGTTTTCGTACGGCTTTTATCAATCCGTTTTCGCAGATTCCGACCTTGGATATGTTTTGTTCGTATTTTAATAAAGAAGGTAAGCCGCTGACATCGTCGCCTGAGTATATTTTGCATCAGGCACATAAAGTGTTGAAAGAAAAAACCGGATACACTTTTGAAACTATGGGCGAGCTGGAATATTATATCATCAGTCAGAAAGATGAATTGTTCAGAACTACCGACCAAAAGGGATATCACGAATCGGCGCCTTTTAATAAGTTTGAAGACTTCAGGGTGGAGGCGATGCAATTGATTTCGAGCTGCGGTGGTCAGATAAAATATGGACATTCGGAAGTGGGCAATTTTTCGATTGATGATTTGGATTATGAGCAAAATGA
>CAYYQJ010000100.1:0-2600 GCA_964473775.1 uncultured Bacteroidales bacterium
GATAGCTTCAGGTGACTGGAGTTCAGACGTGTGCTCTTCCGATCTGGTGTATGTGCGCACATGACCAATGTCGGAAACCTCGCGGCACGAATCTTCTTCTATACTAAGTTGTATGAGTTTTATTTTTTTGTTTTTCAACGGAAGTTCGCCTTCCACACCCAGAATTGCGGTACGCTGAAATCCGGTAGGAATGCTTCCGTCGAGATATTGTTTACGGGTGATATGAACCTCGCCTACAATGTTTAGTTTGCTTAGCAAGGCAATTTCCAAAGCATATTCCAGGGCTTCGCGGTTTAGTTTGAAAGGAGGAGTATCATCCACATCGTAGGTGCATGCGGTTTCGTTTTGAATGCGATATACAATGTTTTTACGGGTTTTAAATTCCATCAAAGCGGTTCCGTCGTATTCGCCGAGTTCGCTCAGGGTTGGACGCATGTGGCGGATGAGTTCGGCATCATAAGCCCCTTTTTTCTGAAACACACCTGCGGGACAATGACAAAATAGTTTTTCTTTTGTCTTTAATTGCTGATGCACCTCCAGTCCCGACATAAATCCTATCCGATCCCAATCTTCTTGTTTGGCCTCGTTCAAGGGGATATATCCAATAATCTTTTTACTTTCTTCGTAGTTTGCTTTTGGCTCGAAATTCTCTTTCATAATAATGTAGGTTATTAAGGGTGGCCAAAATTAATATTAATATTGTTGTGGCAAAAAAATAGGAGAAATTTTATTTGGAAAATATGAGAGAGGACACAAAATTGTGGCGAAGAGTGTTTGAAAATCATTGTAAAAAAAAAGATTTTACAATCGACTCAAGAAGTAATAAACAGATGGATTTTGGATTGAATGAGCTTTTATTTCTCAACAATATAAAACTTCCTTTTTTCGAAACCGTTTATTTGGTTTATAAAATTGGGTATATACTCTTGTAAAACTTCAATATTGCTATTGTTTGTATTTAGCACCACAATGGCAATATTATATTTTGAAATGTTTTGTTGATAGCAAATGTTTTTGTCGATAGTCAACAATATGTCGAAATGTTCCTCTT
This sequence comes from uncultured Bacteroidales bacterium, assembly GCA_964473775.1. Classification (GTDB taxonomy): domain Bacteria; phylum Bacteroidota; class Bacteroidia; order Bacteroidales; family CAIWKO01; genus CAIWKO01. The sequence goes on from CAYYQJ010000100.1 coordinate 1,052, forward strand.
CTGCCTGATTTATAAGAGTTCCATTCTTCAATCCTTTCCAATTCATTTCGCCAATAGTAACCACAGTAAAGTCGGGCAGCAATCGCTTCACCTTTTTGGTTACACACTCATCAAGCAAAATTTTCATTGAATATTTGTGTTGATGAAATGATTAATTTATTGGTAAGTTCTAAAAACTGAATAATTTGTTCTTTACTGATGGTATCGAAATCATCAACAAAGGTATCTATTGATTTGCCTGCTTCCAGATAATCGAACAGATTTTTAACAGGCACTCTGGTTCCACTAAACACAGGTGTTCCTCCTAATATTTCGGGATCGATATTGATTATTTTACCAAACATGATTTCTTCTTGTTTAATTTTACGCAAATATAAAGATTTTTTTTGATAGATGAGGTATTTTGATGATTGCTTCTCAAAGTCACATTTTGATGTAAAAATAGAAGCAATGGAAACTTCTCTCATCTTATGGACTTCTTTTTAAAAAATCTTCTTTCCTCCAATAGGGGTTGATGCAGGCGATTGACCGGCTGCATTGTGTGAAGTTACTTTTGCCCAAATATTTTCATCCAGATAATCATCAGGCACAATAAACGCTATTTTGTGAGTGGTAAAAATCATTCTCGGGTTAATAACTAAAATATATTTTGTGTCGTCCGATGGGTCGTCCTTTGTAATTTCCACAGTATAGGCATCGGCATTCACCACTGCTGCGAATTCAATAACACACTGTTTTGGAAATTCTCCCTGTATCATACTTCCGGTGATAATTCTTTCAGGAATTTTTTGCTCATGAGCCGTTGCACTTGTGTTTTTAAACCCTAAAAATTTCCATTGTGTTGTATTGTTCGGATATTTCTGTTCCACTTTTTTGGCTACCAAATTGAAGGTTTTACAAGCATTTTTTCTTTCTCTTCTCAATTTTGCGGTAGCTGATTTTGCTGCAGCTTTTGCAATGATCTGATTTGTAATTGCATTATTAAGTGTATCTGCCGACGATTTTAGCTCCTCACCCATGTTTGCTATTTCAGTGTCGGAGCTATCGCTCATATTTTTTCCTACACTCTTCAAAGTGTTTACATTTTCAGTTGCTTTGCTACGGTTGGATAAAAATTTAATATGCGAGTCTATTTTTCTTGCCATGTTGCTCAGTTTTTTGGTTTATTATATTGATTTATAATTTTTTCAGATAAGGAAGATGGAAAATGGATTAAAAAAATGCATGAAGGGTTTTGCATCTTCATTTTTCAAAACCATTTTGATTGATGTTAAAACAGCTTTGTTTTTTAATAGATTAGCAAAACGAATAGTTAGGTTTGCATCTTCATTATTCAATATGGGATATTGATAGGGCACCTTAATAAAAGCCGTTTCCGGTTCAGGAAATTGGATTTCTTGTACAGGAAATCCATTTGCTTGGTCTGCATTGTTATTGTGCATGCATGCAACAGTGTTGTGCATGTCTGCAACATTACTGTGCATGTCTGCAACATTACTGTGCATGTCTGCAACGTTACTGTGCATGTCTGCAACGTTACTGTGCATGT
>CAYYQJ010000100.1:2700-8386 GCA_964473775.1 uncultured Bacteroidales bacterium
CGTTACTGTGCATGTCTGCAACGTTACTGTGCATGCATGCAACGTTACTGTGCATATCTGCATTGTTATTGTGCAGAGCGGCAAATCCAGGTTGCAGACCTGTTTTTCTTCTGTTAGTATCAGAAAATCCGGAAGGTGAATTTGTTAAAAAAGAGGTGAAATTAAGAAACTGATGAAATTGTTTATCTAGGCTAAGGCAAAGAATTCCAGTTCTATATTTCTTTGTTGAAACAAGATATACCAAACCCACCCTATTTAAATCCAACTTACTTAACATAAGCCCGCAGACTAAATTTTATTCTGATACAATAACAATTTTAATAAATCAACTGCAAATATAAGAATAAGGTTTTTAATTTTGGATGTTGGATGTAAGATTTTTGATGTAGGATTATTAAAAATGATACAATAATACTACTGTTTCTATTTTCTTTTCACCTTTCATCTTTTCCTCAAATAAACTTTATAAACCCTAATATTCCACATCCAAATCCAATTCATCTTTAAACAACTGAAGATCGGGATTTATTTCTGCCATTTTCTTAAACTTATCTACCGAAGTATAGGGCTTGGCTTCCGTTTCAGGTACCACATTCAGGCTTTCTTCTATTTCGAGAAGATTGTTTTTTAAAGCCGTTTTCAGAAAATGCATGATGGCCGGCTTTTTAGAAGCAAATTCTTGTACCAGCATTTTGTTGTCGAGAAGAAAAGTGTATTTATTTTCAGCAATAATTTCGGGCTGACGTTTCATCAGTGCCGCAAAAAATGTGGGCTGAACCTCGTAAACTTTAGCCATTTCGGGCCATATATTATGCAACATTTCGGAAGTAAAACCCTCTTCGCCATAGCGTATTTCACTTTCTTTAATGGGCTCGGCTTCTTCCTGTTTTTTTTCTTCTTTTAATGAAATGATGTTGCTTGCCGAAAGCGTGGCTTTTTTCACAGGCTGTGCCGAAGGAGTCTCAAAAACAGGTTTTGCTATCGGTGCAGCGGCTTTAACTTCCTCGGATACTACGTTGGGTTCAGGTTTTTTTTTTACTTCGGCTTCTGCCTGATTTACCGCTTTGGCTGCATTGCTTGTGAGCGTACACATCTGAATGAACGCAATTTCAACATGAAGGCGCTTGTTGTTACTGGTTTTATATTCGTAATCGAATTTATTGGCAATGTCCAGATTTCTTATCAGGAACATATCCGAACAACGTGCCGCCATTTCGCGATATCTTTTTTTAATATTTTCGCTGCTTTCGAGCAGTTTAAAAGTAATTTCATCTTTACAAACCAAAAGATTCCGAAGATGTGACGCAAATCCGGCCAGAAATATCTGACCATCAAAACCATTTTCAACCACTTTTTCGATAAGATTCAAAGCATTATACACATCATTTTCGAGAATGATGTCGGTCATTTTAAAATAATAATCGTAATCCAAAATGTTCAGATTATCGATAACCGCCTGATAAGATATATTGTTACCAGAAGAAATTGCAATCTGATCGAAAATAGATAAAGCATCGCGCATGGCGCCATCGGCCTTTTGTGCAATCAGATGCAGGGCATCATCTTCGAACGAAATGTTTTCGCATTTGGCTACATGTTCCAGCAATTTAGCAATATCATCCACCGTGATTCGCTTAAAATCGAATATCTGACAACGCGAAAGAATGGTAGGGATAATTTTATGTTTTTCGGTAGTAGCCAGAATAAATTTGGCATAAGGAGGTGGTTCTTCCAGTGTTTTCAAAAAAGCATTGAAAGCCTGATTTGATAAAACATGAACCTCATCTATTATATACACCTTAAACTTTCCGGCCTGGGGCGGTATGCGAACCTGTTCAATCAGTGTTCGGATATCATCAACACTATTATTTGAAGCCGCATCCAGTTCATGAATATTGAAAGAAGTGAGTTCGTTAAACGATTTGCACGAATCGCAAACATTGCAGGGTTCGAAATTATCGGTCAGATGCAAACAATTGATAGTCTTTGCCAGAATACGCGCACAAGTGGTTTTGCCCACACCACGCGGACCGCAAAACAAAAATGCCTGAGCCAGTTGCTGCTGCTTTATTGCATTTTTAAGAGTTGATGTAATGGAATATTGCCCAACAACAGTTTCAAAAGTTGACGGACGATACTTACGGGCAGAAACAACGAAATTCTCCATTAGAAATAGTTTGACATGATTTTAATGACCAGCAAAAATACTAAAAAATTAGGAAAATGAAGAGAGATGTTAATTCAAAAATCAGGAGAAAAAAGATGAAACGGTGGTTAAACACTGATTAGGCTTAACAAGGCAACTTTGAAGTCGAGCCTAAAAAGTATAAAAAGTGTTTGCAAAACAAGCCGAAGGAATAGTGAGTAAAACAAACAACCCTCGCAAACATTTAGTTTACAAGGGTTGTTTCTTGATTGTTGTACCCGAGGCCGGAATCGAACTTTTATAATTTATTTTAGTCGTATTATCGTATATAGCTGTTATATAGGCTTATTAAAAAAATGTTTTTAGTCACCTTTGTTTACTTTTATCATCATTAATCATTTTTCTGGGTACCCGTTCTGGGTACCGACTTTTTATTATCTTTGTCGAAAATATTAATTTCTCATGGCAAATATAAACTTCTATCTTAAAACTGGTTCAGAAAATAAGAACGGTGAAAAATCATTATTAATGAGAATTACATTTGGCAACAAAAGAAGTGTAATTTTTCTTAATAAAATGGTTCAAACAAAGTATTGGAATAGTAATAGGCAAAATGTACGTCCACCAAGTAAACGCGAATTGGATAATAATTATATGAACATTAATGAAACAATATTTACATTTCGTGATAAGGCGGAAGAAGCAATAAGGAATGCCATAAAAAACAATCTTACCTTAAGTGATAAATATTTTAAAAGTTGGTTCGATAATAAGTATTCTGAAAATCCATTTAAAGATGTTGACTTTTTTGGGTTATTTGACATTTATCTTGAAACGATAAAATCAGACCGAACTGCACAAACAATCAGAGGATACAAAACTATTAGAAACTTTTTAGAAGATTTTGAAAAAAATTCAGGCTATCATTTGGATTTTAGCACCATCAACAATATGTTTTTAGACGCGTTGCGTAAATACGCTTTTTCTGATAGGAAAATTGCTCATAATTATTTTGCTAAAATTATCAGTGTTTTAAAATCTTTTTTGCGTTGGGCAGAAGTAAGAGATGTAAAAGTTTCAGAACATTTTAAGAAATTTTCATTTGCTGAAAAGGAAAAAGAAATAATTTTCTTGACATTGGACGAATTGATGCTTCTTTACAATTTTGAATTTAATAATACCAGACTAAATAAAGCCCGTGATCTATTCTGTTTTGGATGTTTTACTGGTCTACGTATATCAGATATTATTGGTCTTAAAAGAGACCACATTCAAGCTGGCATGATACACAAAACCATACAAAAATCTCAAAAACCATTAACAATACCTCTCAATCAATTTGCACTACAAATTTTGAGTAAATATGAGGATCTCATTGATCATCCTTTACCTGTAATTTCAGGACAAAAATTAAACGAGTACATAAAAGAGTGTTGTACAAAAGCAGAAATTAATACTCCAACAATGATTACTAAATATAAGGGTGGCAAAACAGAAGAATTGATCCTTCCAAAATACGAATTAATAACGTTCCATGTAGCAAGAAAAACCTTTCTTACAAATAGTATACTTCTTGGAATGAATTATATGGCAGCAAAAGGTATAAGCGGTCATAAAAAAGAAAAAAACTTCAATAAGTATGTAAAAATTGCAGAAGATTTTAAGAAAAAGGAGATGGATAGGACTTGGGGAAAATTGGTGTAAAATTATTTTCATGCTTTTGAACTTGGTATTCCAATTGAATGTGTTTTTGTACAAAATTTTCAACAACAAAATATGTTTTATGACAAAATTCATATTTAGACAACACTATCTATAAAAGACATTTACCAATTTTATCCACACAAGTATTTTAATTCCAATTCATTTTTGTACACAATCTTGAACAGTTCTATGTACAATAGTTATTGTAGAAAACTAATAATAACTCTAATTTTCAACCCATTAAGTGTCTTGTAAAAAAAAGATTGTACATTATTGAGAACAATTAATGTAAATACTCTCATCTTAATAACTTTTTCAGCAAGAATAATTGATAATTGAAGAAAAATGCAATATTCAAGTAATATAACTTCTGAAAGATTAAAACTCTTATTGCAATAAAACGGTTTAATATAGCTTATAATGTTGTTTGAAAAAAATTACAGTTAATATAATTAACAGCATCTCCATTCCTTTGAAAAAAAATCATTTAAAAACTATTATCAATGATTACTTGCAATACAAAACCTCCCGTTAAAAATTAACTTTACTTTATTATTAGGCTTTTAAAGTTAACCCAAAAGTAATAATATGATAATGCAGATTTAACCTCCCTTGATTTTTATTTAAAGAATTTTGCATTCACAAAGATTACTAAAATTATCTGGTTATTAGGAAATAAAATGCAGGCAAAAACAAACTACAATCAACCAATATTAGGCTTACTTAAAATGATTTGCATTTTTAGTATCATGCTTCTCAAAATTTCTAACCTTTCTGTTTCTGCACAATCCTATCAAAATAATTATGTGATTACTCATGAAGATAGTTTGGCTTTAGAAAATGTGATAGTAGAGAAATATTATATTTCTGATTCGACAGATTGGAATAACTCTACAATAAGTCCACTGCCAAAATGTTCGGTAACCTATAGAATCTATATTGACATGAAACCAAATTACAATCTTCAACTGGTTTATGGGAATCAGAAACACAATCTTGTTATTGAAACAACTACCCGATTTTACAATGATCTGGATGCTGATGCTCTAACAGGATTTAATGTTGATTCACGGAAATTGTCAAAGGGAAATATTGCGTTGGATTCATGGTTAACAATGGGCGCAGCATCAAGGGGTTTTACAGGCATATTGCGTTCAGAAGATACTTCAAGCTTTTCTTTTATTACAAACAGACCTTCCTTAAAAAAAGCGGATGGACTGACAAAAGGAATTCTACCCGATTTTAAAACATTTAATCTGAACTTGGATAACTCTTTTAATAACGACAGTACATTCAGCAAATTTTCAACATCCAATGGAGGCTGGGCCGCACCTGGCGGTGTAAAAGGGCCAACGGAAGAAAACAGAGTATTGATTGCGCAACTAACAACAAACGGTAAACTTTCTTTCGAAATTAATGTGCAAATTGGCACTCCTTCAGGTGGCTATATTCAGTTTGTTGCCAATAATCCTGAAGGTTCAGAATTAAAGTATGAAGGATTGACATACAAACAAAAATTTTAATACTAAACTAAAAAAACAACAATAATGAAATCAATTTTTACAAAAAAAACACTGCTTATCTTAAGTTTAATCTTTTTTTCTGCTTATTGTAATGCCCAATATGGCTTAGATACTATAATAGTAGAAAAATATTATGTTTCAAATGCCGATGATTCCATTGGAAGTGTGGGAACTTTGCCAGTTGGGTCGGTTACTTACAGAGTATTCCTTGATATGCGCCAGGGTTATACTTTTCAAATGGCTTATGGCAATTCTTCACATCGCCTCACAATAAAAACAACCACTTCCTTTTTCAATAATGAAGATAGGGGTT